>CAYZDR010000025.1:0-10979 GCA_964477425.1 uncultured Candidatus Saccharibacteria bacterium | reverse complement strand
CGTCTGATATAATTGAAGAGTACTATGATTTTGTGTCAGAATTAGAAAAGCAGATAATGAAAGATTAAAAAATCAAGATACAAAAAAATCGAAAGAATGAAGTGTTTTCGGTCGGGGCAATTCACCCCTTTAATTCCCCTCTTGCCCCTCCCTCAAACAGAATAAGGAGTTTTGGATTTTGGGCATTCACCCCTAACCCCTCTGCCCAAAATCCAAAACGGAAAAAGAAATTTTAAAATTTTTTAAAACAATTCCGACTGCTGTCGGAAAAAAGAAAAGGAATACATCAGCTAACAGCGTATATCTGGTTA
The DNA here is from genome assembly GCA_964477425.1 of uncultured Candidatus Saccharibacteria bacterium. GTDB lineage: Bacteria > Patescibacteriota > Minisyncoccia > CAYZDR01 > CAYZDR01 > CAYZDR01. The sequence goes on along the minus strand of CAYZDR010000025.1, from coordinate 10,668 downwards.
CGGCTTTTATACAAAAGCCTCCACCCATATTTTGTTCCGCTACGCTCCACAAAACATCAGATATACAGAAACGTTGTACGAAATTTATTTTATTTTGCCTTGCTAATTCTACAAAAAATATATGGATGAGAAAAATTTTCAAAAAATAAAAAATGTAGCCGAAAAAGAAATCGGCAACACGCCTGATGCAGCACATGATATGGGTCATGTTATGCGTGTGTATAATCTTGCTTTGAGTATGGCAAAACACGAAAGTAATGTTGACATGGATGTGCTGCAAACCGCCATTTTATTGCATGACATTGGTGGACACAAAGAAATGAACGATCCGAGTGGTAAAACTGATCATGCCATTGAAAGCGCAAAAATGGCGGAGCCGATTTTAAAAAATTTAAATTTTACTACAAGACAAATTAAACATATCATGGACTGCATAATTTCGCATCGATATAAAACCGAAAACAAGCCTAAAACTATTGAAGCGAGAATTTTATTTGATGCTGACAAACTAGATTCTATTGGTGCTATCGGTGTTGCTCGTCAATTTTGCTGGGTGGGCAAAAATAATGCCAATATTCATAAGAAAGTCAATATTGATGAATATATTAAGGAAAATATGCACGGCAAAATTAACGGCAGAATCAAGGATAAGACCAAGCACAGCCCTCAAATAGAATTTGCAGTAAAATCTAAATTTTTAATCGGCAAATTGTTCACGGAAACAGCGAGAGAAATCTGTCGTGAAAGAATTTTATTTTTTGAAATTTTTTTAAATCGTCTAGAGCGTGAAATCAAGGGGGAGTTATAAGATCGGCAAAATAAAAATAATTATTAATTCATAACATCGGAGAAACTATGAAATATAAAGTTCATCGCATAGATGTCAAAGCTGACAATATGCAAAAACAATTAGAGGATTATTTGAATAATCTTAACGGAGAAATTCTTGCGGTTATCCCAAATGTTAAACCCACTTTCCAACTCATGGGAGCAACAGCTAAAGTGGATTTTCTGTTAATTGTAGAAAAAATAGGGTAATCAACACATGTCGTCATTAAATAGACTTATTTTTTATTAGCTCCGTATTTGGTGTTATAAAATAGGTGATAGAGAATTTTGAAGATGTAAAAACCCCAAAACTTTGATGTCATGGGGTTTTTAGATTAAGAAATTTCAGTTGTTATTCTTGTATTTCTGTTGCCGAATCAGTATTGGTATTTTCTAGGATACTTTGTTCAACTTTTGTTTCAACTGGTAGAGGACGTCGTCCATTATCAGATATATTGTCAGGTCTTGTATTATTAGGAACAGGGACATCAACCATAGGTTCTACTATAGGTTTCACAGGTTTTTCTGAAGTAGTATCAGAAATATCAGTATCACTAATATCAGCACCATCAGTATCCATACACTCTCCTCTAAAAAATGCCCACTCTTCACACTCGCTTCCATCAACAAAGACACACATAGAAGATGTACCCTGAGCATCTGTTATAGATTTCAATCTACCACCTTGATTTTCACAATGTACTGCAGCTGGATTAGCTAACCCAGCATTGTTGCTAACAGGAGAATTAGATGTATTATTCATTATACGATTTCCAGCATTTTTTATTTCTTCTCTGAAATTATTCATTGTTCTAGTTTTGATCTCTACTATTTGTGTCGCCATATCACTAGATAAATTATTTTCAAGTTCTGAAATAACTCTCATATTTTCCATTGTCCCTGTCTCAAGATGTTTCATAATTTGTTGTGACTTTTCTTTAAACTCTGGATTTTGCAAACGTCTTTCAATGCGGATAACATTTTGTCCCTTTGCTTCTTCAACTATTGTTCTCATTGTATCTGGGATCATCTTATTTTCTATATCGTTGATAACTTCAAATTGTCTTATTTCATTCCCACCAATATTCTGAACATAATACTGAAAAACTTCTTGTTTTTCTTTGGACAACTCTGTAAAATCTCTTTCAAATTTAATCTGGACATTTGCTTGAGCTTGTTGAATTCCTTGCTTTGCTTCCTCTGGCATATTTTCTTCAATTCTTTTTAGCACTTCCAAATGCTTGAAATATTTGAAGTTTGATCCATTTTGATTTACAATTGTGTTCTCTAATTTTTCTCCATATTTTTCTGATTCAGTAATAGTTAAAACTGCTTCGGAAAATCCATTTTCTATACTATTTCTTGCTATCTCTATTTTAGCATTAAATTTTTCTGAAGTTTCCTCTGAAAGATTTTTTTCAATTCTATCAAAAAGAACAGAATGTTTAATCTGGTTATTGGCAATTTCTCCAACTAAATTATCTACTTCAGTATTGTCTTCAGCCATTTCTTTAATTGATGCAATCTTTGACTGTACTTGCCCCAACTCATCTTTGTAATTATCAATAGCCTTTTCTATCATTGTAGAATCATCAGTTTTTTCTGAAATCTTTTTTGCCTCTATTAGTTTTTCATTTGCAAATCTTAATTTAAGTTGTACTTTTTTGACTGGATCAACTGTCATGATAGATAAAACTCCTCTCCACATGTTTTTTAGAGGGTAGAGAATTGTGGAATCTGGCAAAATCGTAGGGTCGTCTATTCTTAAATCTTCAGCATCTAAATTCTCATCTTCATCTATTGAACTTTCTGCTTCATCACTCAAAGCATTTTGTTCGTCAGGATTTTCAATTCCAATAACTCCAGCTTCATTATTTGCTTCCTGATCCACTGTATTTGTTATATCAGAATCTGAAGTTATTGTGTCCTGATCACTTTCAATATCAGCTGTTTCTATTTCTGGCATCGGGACAGATGATTCTGACCCATCTTCTGCACTGGCTAGTCTTACAATTCCTGACATAGTCAATGCTATGACACACGCTAATACTAACAAAATATATTTCTTTCGCATATTTTTATTTTAATAATTATTTATTATTGTCTCACGTAGAGACGTTGCATTGCATCCTCTCTACCGTCGTATATAGAATTATTACTATTTAATTATCTAATAACCTGCGGTTCAAAACCATTATCATTGATAACTTTTTCGATGCATTGATGTCCGATATCGTGTTTCCATTCATTGTCTAAATAATATGTGTATGAATAACAATTTGTATCTTCTTGATTTGATGTTGCAAATATTGCACACAGCTCATATTTAGTGCCAGAAGTTTTAGAGTAAGTGATATCATTAACTTCAATTTTGTTTTGCATACTTGTTTCTGACATTATCGTTGATGCATCAAGCAGTTCTTGCATATCCTCTGGAAGGGTGTCATTGTTTTTGTAATATGTATTAACAGCACCATCTATACTACTCAATATTTCAAGCGTAGCTTGGTCATATTTCTTATCTCTCATTTCCTGTGGACTTTCTACAAAAAATATTCCTACAATAAGTATAGCAATAATCACCATGAAAGACATCCACGAATATATTCTAATGACTGTATTTCTTTCTCCAAAAGTAATTTCTCTTTTAATGTCGTACCAATAGTAAGAAAGCACAGTTCCAGAAACTGCAAGCACAGTGATAGCTTTTAGAATAAATCTTGCTGTTATTTCTCCGTCTAAAAATTGATAAATAACGGCGATAAGCCAGCCGATAATAATCACGGAAGAAATGAACATTATCAAATAAGTAAGCCATTTACGAATCTGAGATTCTTTATCAAGGTTTCCCATAAAAAGTTCTCTATTGATTTTTCGGGTGGCAATAAAATAAATAGGAGTGGCAACTATTATTGCTGCGATTGAAAATCGCAAGACACCTGAGTCAAAACAATCGTAATATGTTTTGAGTGTATTTACTGGGTTGGGAATATATTTATTGATAATCTGAAATATAATTGCTCCAGCAGAATAGGCGACAAAGCCTAGTGCTACTAAAGAAATCATATACAGGAAAGCAAATTTAGCAGAATTGTTCTGCTTCGGTTGTGGATTAAACGACTGTTGATCGTCCATATTTATCCTTTCATTTTAACATTTTAACATACTAACATATAAACATACGACGTCATTTTTTTTCATTTATCTCTTTTTTTATTTTTTCTACAAATTCATCTTTCTTCATTTCAACAATATCTTTTTGTCCTCTGATGTTAATGTGAAGATTGTCAGATTCTATTTCTTTGTCTCCAATAACTAAAACATAAGGGATTTTTTCTGTTTTTGCTTTTCTAATTTTTTTACCAACAGTTTCATTATCGGTATCAATCTCAACACGAATTTCTTCTTGTCTAAATTCATCTGCTAATTTCTTGCAATATTCAATATGACTTTCTCCAACGGAGATTATTTTTACCTGAACGGGGGACAACCAAAGTGGGAATGCCCCGGCGTAGTGTTCTATTAGTACTCCAATAAATCTTTCAAATGATCCAAAAAGAGCTCTATGTAACATGTATGGGCGTTCTTTTTCTCCCTTTTCATTTGTGAAAACTAAGTCAAAACGTTCTGGTAAATTAAAATCAAATTGAAGTGTAGAACACTGCCATTCTCTTCCCAGAACATCTTTAATTTTGAAGTCTAACTTAGGGCCATAAAAAGCTGCTTCACCTTCTTCTTTTATATAATCTAATTTTTTCTCTTGAGCTACTTCTTCTAAAACTTTTTGAGTAAAATCCCATCCTTCATCATTGCCAGCGTATTTTTTAGAATTAGCAGGATCCCTTAATGAAAGATAAATTTTGTATTCATTAAAGCCAAAAGTTTTTAGCATAAATTCTATAAAATCCACTACTCGTGCAAGCTCTACCTTAACCTGACTTTTCGCACAGATAATGTGTGCATCATCTTGAGTAAACCCACGAACTCTTGTTAATCCAGAAAGTTCTCCAGATTTTTCGTAGCGATAAACTGTTCCTGCTTCTGCCCATCTGATAGGGAGGTCACGGTAAGAATGAGGGTGTGATTTATAAAGGACAGTATGAAAAGGACAGTTCATAGGTTTGATTAAATACTCTTCCTTTGTTTCTGATTTTTCTCCTCTCTGTACTGCGTCAAGAGAAGAACCAATTTCCATAGGAGGGTACATACTTTCGCTATAAAATCCCCAATGTCCAGAAGTTTCCCAAAGTTTACGACTGCCAATGTGTGGGCTTCTTACTAATTCATAGCCATTTTTGAGATGTTCACGGTGCCAAAAATCTTCTATAATTCTCCATAGTAAAGCACCTTTGGGATACCACAAAGGTAATCCCATTCCTACGGACGGGTCTATCAAAAACAAATCCAAATCTTTTCCCAATTTTCTATGATCTCTCTTCTCTGCTTCTTCTTGCATTTTCAAATATGTCTCTAATTCATCCTTAGTTTCAAAAGCAACCCCATAGATTCTTTGAATCATTTTATTCTTCTCATCACCCTTCCAATAAGCACCAGCTAATTTCGTCAGCTTAAAAGAATCAGGATTAATTTCTCCAGTGGATTTTACATGTGGACCTTTGCACATATTTATAAAATCACCTTGATGATAAAAACTGATCTCAGACTCTCCACTTTTCTTCAAATCTTCTGCTAATTCAGCTGTATAAATATATTTTTTATCTTTCAAAAATTTAATGCCCTCATTAATAGGCATTGTTTTTTCTTCAATGGCAATATTTTGCTTGATAATTTTTTTCATCTCTTTCTCCACTTTTGGCAGATCCTCTATAGACAGGTCTATCGAACTGTCTATAGACATGTCTATGTCGTGATAAAAACCATTTTCAATTGCGGGGCCAACTCCAGGGATGGCTCCGTATAGGTGAGTGAGCGCATGCATCATTATGTGGGATAGACTATGTCGTTTAACTTCTATATTATTAGAATTCATTTTTTATCTCCATCCTTATATTACTTTTTAATCCCCCCGGTACTGTGTCATTCCATGGTGGCCAAAAATATATTTCAGCCTTTTGAATCTCTGGGAATGACTCAAGATAGTTTACAGCTTCCTCCTCTTTTAGTCCAATCAATCGTTCTTTTTGAAACAGAGAAGACGGGAATTGGGAGACGAAAGATCCTGAAAGTTTAACGTCCACATCTGCCTTAATGTTGTCCCAATTTATGCTTGCATTCTCATATTCTATTGATGTTGCATCGTACGTTATAAGCTCTTCATATTCTAAGGCCTGTTTACGTAAATTTTCAGATGCGATTGATATAATATTCTGCTCGTTAAATAATATTGCCGTGATAGTTCCCTTGATAGTGAGATTAAATTGAGGGCTAGCTGTCCCCATAGGAACATCTGAAGTAGTTTCTGTGATATCTAATTTGGATAGTTCTTGCCTAATTGTTTGTCCTGTTTCACCAAGGTCTGTTAAAATATCTGTTCTGATGGATGTAAAAAAGTCCTGTTGGTTTTTCTCTACTGCAACATCTAAATCATCTTTGGAAAAAATTGTTCCTTGATTAAAACCTCCTCGCATGAAGTCAGAACTTTCAGCATAAACCATTGTCTGCATGGAAGGGGATAGTTTGATAAAATTAAATTTCTGCGCTGGAATATTTCCTTCAATTCCCGCCTCTTTTGCGGTAACGGTCATTTGAACACTCCCATTAGCTGGAACTGTTATTGCTTGATCTGTCATAAAGACTACACTATTTTTTGCCCCAGATAGTTGGCTGTCAATTAAAAGATACTGATTTTTTGATTGCTTATTAAAGATAGTAACAGCACCCGTAGATTTACTTGAAATTGCTTTGTCCATTATCGGTATGTCCTTATATATTTTTTCAAACTCATGAATTGTTAATGTCCCCGGGATAATAGTATTTTCCAGATCAATATTTTGTTGCTGGGAATTTATAACAATTTTCGTCACTGCAGTCTTCGTAGTTGTAGCAGGAGTTAAAACAACTGTGGCTCTTGAAAAGGTGAGATATCCCACGAATAAAACAAGTCCTGCAGAGATTAAGAAGAACGAAATTGAGAAAACACGGTAAATTGATTTTTTCTTTTTCTTCATTCTATTATACTATTCTATTATTATACTATTGCTCATGCTTTTTTGCAAAATAGAAATAAATTGCTCGGGGTGGTGAATATTGAAATGAGTATCAATTTGGCGTGATGCTACTTCCAATAAAACTTGGCATTCTCCTTTTTCCTGAGCATTTAACAATGTCTTAATGCTATTAAGAGAATCTGAAAGATTAGAATTATTTTTGATTTTTATAGTAATTTTATTTGGTGATTTGATATTATTTCTTTGCTCAAAAAGATTTACATCTTCCTTTGTAATAAGTTTGGCCTTGTCGCAAAGAATTTTTCTGGCATTATCTTTATTGCTGTACTTTCCTTTAGCCATGATAATTGCATCAACCTCAAAAATTTCTCCTATCTCTGCAGCAACATTTGGGAATACTATCAATTCAAAAGTTCCTTCTACGTCTTCCATTGGAACAAAAAACATCGGCTTGCCAGTTCGTGTAATAATTTTCTGTACTTTTTGAATGATCCCTCCAACAACAACAGTCGTCCCATTACTTAATGAATCAATTTTTAATGATGATGTTGTTTGTTTTTCAAGAAATTCGCGATATTCGTCTAAGGGATGTTCTGATAAATAAAATCCCAACAATTCTTTTTCCCAAACTAATCTGCTCTTTTTTGGAGCTGGTTCCGCTTCTTTCAAATTGATACGCGCGGGTGGCAAAACTTCAGATAAATTATCAAACAACCCTTTCTGCCCTCCAACTTTTTCTGCACGTGTCTCTTTAATAAATTGCAAAATGGCATCAATATTTTCAATAACCAAATTTCTTTCTCCTATGTGATCCAGTGCTCCTGCTTTCGCTAAACTTTCCAATGACTTTTTATTCAAATCTTTTGTTTCAACTCTTTCCAAAAAATCCGTAAGAGATTTATATGGTCCATTTTCTAATCTTTTTCTAACAATTTCTTCAACAACATGTCCTCCTACATTTTTTATCGCAGCCAATCCAAATCTAATTGTTTCTTTTTGATCATGTTTTACGACGCGGAAATTCACAAAACTTTCATTGATGTCTGGTGGAAGAATATCAATTCCCATTTCTTTACATTCACGCGCTTCAATAGTAATTCTGTCCAAATTATCTTTATCACTTGCAAGCAGTGCTGCCATAAATTCAGTAGGGTAATGAGCTTTCAAATACGCTGTTTGATATCCAATCAAGGCATAACAAGCGGCGTGCGCTCTCACGAATCCATATTCAGAAAATTTGTACATATCATCAAAAGTTTGCTGTGCTATTTTTTCAGAGATATTATTTTTCACACATCCTGCAATAAATTTTGAACCCATTTCTTTCATCATAGATTCAATTTTTTTACCCATTGCTTTTCTCAATGTGTCAGCTTGACCACCAGTGAATCCAGCCATATCTTTAGACAGTTGCATAACTTGTTCCTGATAGATGATAGTTCCATAAGTATTTTCAAGTGCAGGTTTCATTGATGGATGGCGGTATGTAATTTCTTTTTTACCATTTTTCCTAGCGATAAATTCATCCACCATTCCAGAATTAAGTGGACCTGGACGATACATTGCTGCCATTGAAATTAAATCTTCAAAAACAGTTGGGCGAAGCATTCTCAAATATTGTTTCATTCCAGATGATTCAAATTGAAATATCCCAGTAGTTAGCCCCTTCTGAAAAATCTTTTGGTAAGTAAGCAGATCATCTAATGGAATATTTTTTAATCCAATATCAGGGTTCTTTTCCTGACGAATAATTTCCAATGCTTTCTCTAATATAGTTAAGTTTGCCAATCCCAAAAAATCCATCTTAACAAGTCCAATAAATTCTACATATTTCATTGAATATTGAGAAATTATAGTTTTATCATTTTGGCTGGCATATTGGCGTGGGATATAATCATCCATATGAGTTGGTGTAACGATCACTCCACAGGCGTGAGTAGAAGAATGTCGTGCAACTCCCTCCAATCGTTTGGCGCTATCCAACAATTTTTTTGCCGCTGGGTCATCTTTATAAAGAGCTTTTAATTCAGGAGATTTAGTCAATGCTTCCGCCAATTTCATCAAAGGTGGGACTGCCTTTGCTATCTTGTCACAGAAAGCGTAAGGGTATCCTAAGACTCTTCCTGCATCACGAATTGATCCACGTGCAGCCATGGTTCCAAAAGTTATAATCTGAGCAAACTGATCTTCTCCATATTTATTTTTTACATACTCAATAACTTTATCTCTTCCATTATCAGCAAAATCAATATCAATATCAGGCATAGATATTCTGTCTGGGTTCAGAAATCTTTCAAACATAAGATTAAATTCCAATGGATCCATATCTGTAATCCCAAGAAGAAAAGATGTAATACTTCCTGCCGCTGATCCTCTTCCCGGACCAACAACAACCTTATTTTCGCGTGCCCAATTTACGTAATCAGCAACAATCAAAAAGTAAGAGGCGAACCCCATTTTTTCAATGACACCCAACTCGTAGGTAAGTCGTTGCAAGATCTCATCACGATTTTTAGCATTTGGGTAATGGTGATCAATTGCTAATTCACACTGTTCTCTAATTAAAATATCTGCAGTTTTTCCTTCAGGAATATCAATTTTTGGAATATGGTATCCAGTTGGTTCTAGTGATACATTACATCTCTCTGCTATTTTTTGAGTGTTTTTAATTGCTTCTGGAACGTCCTTAAAATATTCAATCATCTCTTTCGGGCTTTTCATAGAATAATCTTCATCCATCATAGACATTCTGTTTTTGTCAGAAACTTGTTTTCCCATCTGGATACATAATAAAATATCTTGTACAGTATTATCTTCTTTGTATATATAATGAATATCGTTGGCAGCTACTAGTGGGATTCCAAGTTTTTTTGATAGTTTAATAAGATGATCATTAACTTCATTCTGATTTTCCAGATTTGGATGTGCCTGAAGTTCTAAGAAAAAGTTTTCAGGACCAAACATTTTTTGATATTTCAATGCAGTCTGTTCAGCTCCTTTAAGATTTTTTGCAACAATCTTTCTAGAAATTTCTCCAGCGATGCAAGCAGATGTCCCGATAAGTCCATCGCAATGTTTTTGTAAAAGTTCATCATCAATTCTTGGCTTGTAATAAAATCCTTCAAGATGAGCTTTTGAAGTCAACTTAATAAGATTTTTGTATCCAGTTTCATTTTTTGCTAATAAAATAAGATGATATCTTTTATCATCAACTCTAGGAATTCTCCCTCCCATTCCATTTGGGGCAACATATACTTCAACTCCAATAATCGGTTTAATCCCTTTTTTCTTTGCTTTCTGATAAAACTCAACAACACCGTACATAGTACCGTGGTCAGTTATTGCCAAACTTTTCATTCCCAACTCTGCACAACGATCAATCAGGTCGTCGATTTTCGCGAGACCGTCTAATAAGCTATAGTGGCTGTGAGTATGTAGGTGGACGAAGTCCATAAAATAAGTATTAAGTATTAAGAATTAAGAATGACAACGATACGACGCCCTCACCCCCGCGCCCCTCTCTATACTAAATAGAAAATTATTCTTACTGCTAAAATTTATCCTAACATAACATCTGGGAGAGGGGAGGCGAACGATGTCGTTATCTCCCCTCTCCCAGATAATTTATAATCACAGAATATCTTAATCAGTAATAACATTATTTAATCACCCAAACTGTCAGATGAGTAGGGAGAGGGGTTGGGGGTGAGGG
>CAYZDR010000024.1:0-12429 GCA_964477425.1 uncultured Candidatus Saccharibacteria bacterium | reverse complement strand
CCAGCTTATTGGAGAGTATCTGAAGTAGCAGAGTTCCTACGTTGTAGCCGTAATAATATAAATAATTATATGAGAGACGGCAGAGTATCCTATAAGAAAGTAGGAAGAAATGTGTTAATTCCACGTGAAGAAGTAGTCAGGCTTCTCGGGGAAACAATAAATAAAGGAGAGTAATTACATGGATTATAAAATGTTAAATTCGCAATTTGTTTTTTTCGTTGAATCTCTCAGATATTTTGGGGAGCGATACGATGAAAGTTGCGGAGATAAAAATTTAGTTTAATTCATAATCTTATTTATTATATGGATATTACAAATATAAATCAACTAAAAAATACCGATAATTTTATTCAAGTAGATTATCTAAAAGGATATAAGTTTTTAGATAAGACAGGGGAAATATTTAATAATTTCCAAAATACAGGGTCAAAAATTATTCCTGGAATTGACAATTTAACCGTGCTTAATTCTGAAGAATGGGTGGAATCTTTGAAAATCTCTTCTAAATCTTTATGGATTCATTTTTTATTTTCAGAGTTACTCCAAACAGAAAAAATGATTGACATACTAAATAAGAATATTAGAAAAATTTTTAGTGTTATTGGGGTCAAAGAAGTTAATAGAATTGGGTGGAGAAGATATTTTATTTATGATTTTAAAAATGAACATCAACGAAAGGAGACGGTAAATAAATTAGTTTCTGTAAAAAATGCGAATCTAAAAGAATTAAATATTGGGTTTCAACTATCTGATATTATTTTTGATATTAGGATTGTTAAAGTTCATAGAAAAGATGGTATACCCGGATTATTGTTAGATGTTGATTTTTATAAAGAATATAAAAATTTATCAGCAGAAAAAATTGTCTTAGAATTGGAGAAAATTAAAGATCTTGCAAGCGGAGAAGACTTCTTAAATATAATTAATTCGATTTTATAAAGCTTATGGAAAGACTGATAGAAAAATTAAATGTTGGCAAAACGTCCATATTTGGGTTATTGGCAACTTTTATTTTAGTCGGATATTATTTAGAAATGAAAACAGATACTAAAATTTGGGGGCATATATTTTTAGGAGTGTCTTTGCTAATATTTATTTTCTTATGTTTATTTTTTGTTTTAAATTCTGTCTATTGTTTTTCAATAGAGCACAAAAACTCACTCATAAAGGAATTGTCCCTAACCATAGAGAAGAGAGACCAGACAATAGAAAGTTATAGAGACAATGAATTACTACGACAAGATATGGAATTTAAACGTCAAACTCAAATAGATCAAAAAACAACATTTAGTGATCAGTATGAAAGTGAATTAAAAGGTGATGAAACGCTTTCTAAATAGGAATAATCATTGAAATCTTATGGGGACAGAAAGAATTAAAATATGTGGTTAAAAATAATTTATATAGTTTTAGTTATAATTCTCACGAAAGTAATATATAATATTAGAAATTTATTTTGGATAAAAAGATATTTAAGTAAATATGAAAGTTATCTTAGTAATAATAAAGAGTGGTATATTCAGGAAAATAGGCAGAATATTGTAAAATTGTTTGAAAAAGCAAACTTGAAGGATGCCCATATCTCCTCTATTGAACCAGCTGGATATGGTCTTGTGCGTACAGGGCAATATTCACTATTTAATAACCCGACACTTTTAAGAGAAGAAACCGTTAAACTAGTCTATCGGTATTTTAAAGAGTCTCAAGAGGTATTTAAAAATCGAGTTATGGAATCTTTTAGTATCTTTTATTGGATTGAGCTCTTAGTATATCTACCTAAAGAAATTTTAAAATATTTTGGTTTAAACGTTGATAGTTTGATTATAAAATTTTTTCAAATTATTTGGTGGTTCGTCTGCGCAGCGGCTATTATAACAGGGCTTATAAAAAATATTCTCACTAAAATATAATCAAATGGTTATGACAGAATACAATGCAAATAAAACCACATCGTAAAACCACAGCGGTAGTAATTAAAACCAAAAACATGATATAATAGAAATAGGTATTTAAATACCTATTTAAATAATAAAATAAAAACATGAGAAGAAAACTAAAAGATAAAAACATATCGGGGTTTCTATTATATGTTGGCTAAAATAGTAGTAATTTGATATTATAAAAGTATGGAAATTAATCTAAAAGTATCAAAATTAGCGAATCAGTTCTTCTTTATATCCAATCTTAGCGAGTGGCATTTTAGCTGTGATTCTAAATACAATGAGAAATGGATTGAAATGACAGGTGTATTAAATAAAGAAGAGACATCGGCGCTGAAATCTTTTAGTGAAATTATGAAAAGATATGGATTTCAACATGACAAGAATTGGAAAAGTAAATTTTTAGGGCAATACTTTTATCTTTATCAAGAAAAACAGGCATGGGAAGAGTTAAAAAAGGCGATTAAAGAAAATGAATTTAATGATCTCAAAGAAATATTCAAAACTTTTAATCCTAGTTTTGAAAAGATCTGGAAATTAAAAGATCAGGATGACAGAGTAAAGATATTAGAGCAGTCTTTGAAAGATAAAAATTACAAACTTTTATTAGAAGATACAGAAAAGATATTTGGAAATAGCACAGATAATACTGTTAATATAATAATTCTTTTTTCTCCTTTAGGTTGCGATGAAACAGGGAGTGGAGGAGCTAATATAGGAAGTAAAAATGTAACTTTTAAGATTCCAGCATTAAAAGCAGATACTTGGCAGATGGATTATACGATGGGTGTATTGGCTCATGAAATTGGACATATGTTATTTAAGGATCATGGTACTCAATTGATTCAAAGTGTTATAGAAAAAATAAAACTGCCATTAGAAATTGAAAATATGTCTATGAATAATACTGTATCCATTATTAATGAAGCTATTACTGAAAGTTTTGTCCCTGTTGGATATTTAGGACAGAAATATGCTAAAACTAACATAGCTCCGTTATTACTTAATAATTTAGGAGAAGCACAAAGTATTTTAGAGGATATTAAAAAAGGGAAACAAATTGATTATCGATCTTATAGACAATTGAATAAATATTTAGTTTGGCAATTGTATCCGTTGGCAACCCAATATGGACGGAACAAAAAACCGATTGATGAATATTTTGTTGAAAAAGTTGGGCTGTTGGTAAAAGGAATATTGAAGTAAATGAAAAAGGCGACTCTTATGGAGTCGCCCACTTGGTTTTAAGCAGGCAACTCTCATGGAGTCGCTTGCTTGTTTTTTGAGATATTTTGGAAGGTTTGTTTTATATAATCAAATGTCTTTATCCTTGCTTCACAGAAAGGATAATCTCCATCATATTTTCCGGTAGCCCAATAGGCATCAGCTCTGCAACCACCACGACAAATGGCGATATACTTACATTGATAGCAATGTTTAGCAACATGATGTGTTCTCATTTTGGCTAATTTTCGTATTTTGGAACTCCTTAATACTTGATTGAGTGGTCTTTCTAAAATATTACCTAATATGAAATCATTCGACGCCAATGAACTACAGGGTATAACATTGCCATTTTGGTCTATTGCAATCATTCTTTTCAGACAAGGATTAGAAAAAGAACAACCTCTTGGTTGTTGTCCTAAAATAGATCTTATCATTGAATCAAGCGGCTCAATGTAGGAGAATTTATTTGGAGTCCATAACCAAAGATCGAAAATAGTTTTATAAAATTGGAAAAGTTCCTCATTCGTTGGTATATTAGGCCTTTCAGAAAGAGGCACGTTTTTTAATGGTAATAAACCAAATGAACTTACTCCAAGTGATTGATACCAATTAAATACCTCGGTTCCACGATTTGCATTTAGTTTACTTATTACACAAAGAACGCTTAATGGAATATTTTCTTGTTTCATTATTTCACATGTACGCAGTAAGCGATCGACTTTTACTTTGCGATGAATGGAGTAAACGTCCGATGGTGCATCCAGACTAATGCCAGCATGAAAATTATTTTTCTGAAAAAATCCATCCAAGCAGTATCTATTAGCATTCCATTTGTTTGCAACTTATTACGAAATTTTATTTTTCTCTCTCGTTTTTCTTCTTGCTGACATCTAAGTACTTCAGTGTAAAATTCTTTACCAACTAAAAGTGGTTCTCCGCCATGCCAATAGAATTCAACGTTATCAAATCCGATTGATGAATTTTTGATCAAAGTTTTAATGTTATTAACATCAAAACTTTCAATATTTCTGCGGGATGCCCTAGTGTAACAATATGAACATTGCAAATTACAATCAGAAGTCACTAATACGATAATCATTACTGTAGTTTCTCTCATTTGTCATTTCCTCAAATTATGAGGAAGAGATAAACTTATCTCTTCCTCTGTTTTTATTGTTATTTAGATGGAGTATCATTGTAATGTTCATGTCTCGGTTGGTCTGTCCAATAATCATGGCTATTTTGCAAATTCACTGTATCTGAATTTTTAGAACTTGTAAGTATGTCATTAATAATTTTTTCAACTGGTTCAGAGATTCCAACATTCGTTAAATTTTCTACATTGATACCATCTAATACACTATTACACTGTATTTTCCTCACCCCCTTTCCTAATTGTCAAAAAACTGCGTTAACTTCAAATACATCAAACTGAAATTATATTACCACTTTTAGTACTGTCTTGTCAAGCATTTGTGACGTAAATTCAATTCCAGATGAATGGGAAGAATTTACAAAAATAATTTCTAAAATTTAGACCATTATATAGAATGGTCTAAATTATCTTTAACATCGTTGTTACGTAACATGCTACGTAACAAGCCCCAGAATAGAACCAAAAATCAAGTTTCTATTCTTTTTTTATCGTTTTTATGCTATAATGGGAGTAGAATAAGATTATATAGAGATTAGTAGTGTTTAAGTGAGGGTTGGAGGGGAAGATTATTCATTAAAAGAAAGGAGAAGGTAATCAATTTTCAATGTACAATGAACAATTATCAATTACGAAACGGCGATATAATATGAAGAGTAGAGATGACGAGTATTTTTAAAAGAAAGGAGTGTTTATGTTTTCTAATCATTTCAAGAGAATTATAGATTTATTGAATAACAGACACTTATATCCAGACATTAATGTAATAACAGGAGCATCCTCATCTCCAGAGATAGAGATTAAAGGTAAAAAATATTTAACATTTTGTTCAAATAATTATTTAGGATTAGCTAATAACAAAACAATTAATAATGTTGTTAAAAAAGCTATTAAAAAGTATGGTATTGGTTCAGGCGGAACTAGACTATTATCCGGAACATTGGATGTTCAGGTAGAGTTTGAAGAGAAATTAGCAGAATTTTATGGTTATGCGGATGCAATAACATTTTCATCTGGTTTTCTGGCAAATGTAGGTACTATAAGAATGCTTATTGATTCTTTCCCTTATTTCTCAATACCATTTTTTAATAAGAGAGGAGTATAAAATCAATTTTCAATTATCAGTTTTCAATGATCAATTACAAATAAATAACGAAAAAATGATATGTCAATGTTGACATTATTTTTTTGGGTGATATAATGTCAATAATTTGTAAAGAGCAGTTTTTTGAAAATTTGATCCAAAAACCCTTAAAAGGAGGTAAGACCGTATGTACCCAATTTTATTGTGCCCGCTTATTATTAGGGAAAATTGTACAATATTTTACACAACAAAGCAGGAAATTGAAATAACTATGCCACAGAGATTGTCTGAAGAGCTTGTGAAGTTGTGCGATGGTACCCATAGTATCGCAATACTAATAGAATTCCTCTCTCAATATTGGGAGGAAAAGAATTTGCAGGATTTATTTGGCGTACTTGAGAGTAAACATGTATTAACCGATGCAATGGATTTAAGTTATTTAATTTGGAATTTTATCAAAAATCCTACTGCATGGAAACCAGAACTCAATAAGCAGGAAATAAGTAATTTAGTAATTGAAGAATCATTCCAGAAAGTAGATTCCACATCAACTTATAGTGAACAAATTCAACCAACTAAATGGACAAATAACATATCTAATCGTTGTTCTTCAAGGGAATTTGGTAAGCAAAATATTAGCAAAGAATCTTTGGTTAGACTTTTATGGTCTGGACAGGGAGCGATCAATTCGATATTGGCAACTAATGAAAATAAGAAGCTGTATCGTAAAACAATTCCATCCGCGGGAGCTCTATTCCCGATTACTCTGCATCTTTGTTTATTCAAGGATATTGCGAATATTAACAAAGGAATTTATCGAATTTTCTCAGCTTATCCAAATAAAATTGATTTGGGTTTCTTACATAATAAATTAGATTCATCCAAATCGTGCATCGTTGATACAACAATTTTTGAGAATGCAATTGGCATGATTATTATTGTTGGATGTTCATCTCATTCTGCGCTGAAATATGGTAATAGGGGAATACTCTATACTATTTTGGAGGCAGGACATGCTGCTCAAAATATTCTTACATGTGCTCAAGAAGAACAAATTGCTACCGTAGAATTAGGAGGATTCATTGAGCCAAAAATTGTTGATTTGCTTGGTCTTGCAAAGAATACCCAGCCGTTAACAGTAATAGTTTTTGGAAGTCGTCTTAATCAGCAAGACAAAGAGACAAAGAGTACATTTGATAAAGAGATTTCTGAAAAAGACATTATTCGTAAGATGGAAATAGTTACATCTGATGTCAAGAAATATCATCTGTCCTTTTATATGGTTTTTGCGGAGTCCATTACATCTTCAACAGGAGAAATATGGTGGAGTTGTGGTCGTGATATTGAAAAAAAGAAAGCAATAATTAAAGCAAAGGCTGAAGCGGTGGAATGGTTTGTCTGTAGTTGTATTTACGATAAATATTTGGTTGATGGACGGTTTAATAAATTAAAGGATAATGCAGTTAATCCAGAAGATATAGTAAAGTATCTTCCACATCAAACTCAAATGATAGAATCGTTCAATTCAGATAAAATGTATCAATGGTACGAAACCACAGAAATGTTTTCTGAAAAAGCTACTTTAGCTCTTGCAGATTTGATATTTTTCCCATATTTTGGAAAATTTGGGAAAAATTATGCATTCAGTAATTCTTCAGGAGTTGCAGCTCATATTAATGTAGATTTTGCTATTGAACATGCTGTTTTAGAAAATATAGAGAGGGAAGCGTTCATGATTACATGGTTCAATTTTCTTAAGAGGTCTCCTATCGAAATTCAAAGTTTGCCAGTTAATATACAAGATAGAATATATGCCATAGAAAAAGCTGGATTCAATATCAATTTAGTAGATATTACTCTTGATCTGACTCCTGTAATCATGGTTGTAATTGTCGGAAAAAATAATTATCCTTTTTTCTCTTGTTCTACCGCTTCAGGCTATGATGTTATTCAAATTATTGATAGGGCACTTATGGAAGCGGAATCCAGTGTGTATTGCCATTTAAGAGATGGCAACTCTCGTCTTATTCTTACTGCAAGCGAAATAACACGAACAATGGATCATGGGTCTTTTTATGAAAACCTTGATCGTATTAAAAAAGCCGAATTTCTTTGCGGTGACATTACTCGTAAAGTTACCGTAGAAGAAATCGAAGAAAACATAATAATTCATTCTTCGAAAGAACTGTATCAAGCTATAAAAAATTTAGAACTAACAATTTTAATTGCTAATCTAACTAGTGTCCAAGAATTATGCAAGTTGCCCTATAAAGTTGTAAGAGTAATTATTCCGGGGATAGTTCCAATGAACTTTGGTTATGGTATTGAATCTTTGGGGCTTGATAGGGTTCGATCTGTTCCAGTTAAATGTAATCTAATAGAAAAATTAGTTCCTATAAAAGAGCTTAATCATTTTCCTCATCCATTTACTTAAATTATTCAAGAAAGAAAGGAGGTGAGAAAAGAGTGAATAATAAAAATATTAAGAAAAAGTTTGATATTGTTGTTACCGTTCGAGATCGGCGTAACGTAGTTGTTGCTATGCAAAGTAGTGACTCCTCAAGTAAATGTGCGAACAGTAAAGATTGTAGCAACTAAAACAATTAGCTCGGGGACAAGCCTCCCCGAGCGTTTTTATTTAAAATTAGATTTAGATAGTATGTCGTTTGATTTTAATTTTACTAATTGTTCCCACTTAATATCCGTATAATTGTTTAAAAAACTTTTTACGATATTGTATCCTATAGCATATCCTGCCCATTGAGGATATTTTTTATTTCCAAAAAATACTGAATGATATACTATTTCATCTTCTGAATATAGATTATTTGTTAATTTTTTAAAATATTCTTGGCTTTGTTTCAAATTTAATGAATTTGCCCATGTACTAATATTTTTTTCAATATATTCAGTAAAGTTCTCTGCTAAACCCTCAAAGATTAATGAGTCAAGTAATGTTTCCCATTTATGATGTTGATGAGTAACTGTGTGTAAATATTCGTGAATAATAGTGGATGATAAAGATTCCTTCCACTTTTTGCAAGTCGGATCAATAAAAACTAACATGCAATTTTTCCACGAAGAATATCCTGTAGACCCATCCATTTTATTTTTTACGAAAGAACCATAGGAAGGAAATACATAGATTTCCGTTATTGTAGAAGGAATAATCTTTTTGCATTTTTTGATAGCCTGTTTAACTATTTTCAAAACTATCTGTTGGTCTATCTCTCTTTTTTCAGTTTCTCCAAAATTATCTTTCTCGTCAAAAATTTGGTTAATAAGAAATTTTTTGAGATGTTTTTTTTCAGAAAATCCCGCATATCCAGATGTTGAAAGTTGCATGTTTATTATAAGCTGATCTATAATATCGTCTTTATTAGTATCAAGAATATTGTGTTCAATGAAAAAGAATACTTTAGCAAGTATTTTTTGATCTTGTTTGATAATAATTGGTTGTGTGTAATTTTCTCTCATACGTCTATTCTATCATGAAATATACAAAAAAAGAAGTTTTTAATTGTAAAATTAAAACATTAGAATTCTAATAATTAGTCCTTTCTATAGTAAGGGCTAAAAAATGTACATTAAAATGTACATTTTTTGTATTTCTAAGATTTTTTGATGAACATATCGTGGTGTGTTTATTGTGTTTTGCGATAAAAACGGTTGATTTTTATAGAAATGGAGAGTAAAATGATTGGGAGGAGTATATTATGAAAAAACCACTATCTAAATTAAACAAAGTTGAACTTCGTGACGTTTGGGAACATGAAGCCATAGATTTTACAAACTGGCTTGCACAACAAGAAAATCTAGATGCTTTAAGTGAAGAAATAGGAGTTGATATAAGCTTAATTAAAACAGAAGCAAGTGTCGGCAGATTTAGCGTAGATATTCTTGCTGAGGAAGAAGCGTCTGGAAGAAAAATTATTATTGAAAACCAATTAGAAGATACTAATCATGATCATCTTGGAAAAATCATTACTTACGCTTCAGGATACGACGCAGAAATTATTATATGGATTGTTCGCGATGTTCGCGATGAACATCATAAGGCGATAGATTGGCTTAACGAACATACAGATGAAGGTATAAATTTCTTTTTGATAAAGATTGAACTTTGGCAAATTGAAGGATCAAATCCAGCGCCAAAATTTGAAATAATGGCTAGTCCAAATGAATGGGCAAAAGCAATCAAGACCAGCTCATCAAATAGCGAATTAACTGAAACTAAAGTCCAACAATTAGAATTTTGGAATAAATTTAAAAATTACGTGCGAGAGAATGATACAAGAATCCGCTTGCAAACACCACGCCCACAACATTGGTATGATGTAAGTATGGGTAGTTCAGAGGGACATGGCGCACTTACGATAAATACGCGCGAAAATTTAATTGGTTGTGAAATATACATAAACAAGAACAAAGATTTATTTAATTTTTTGCGTGAAAGAAAAGATGAAATTGAAAAAGAGATTGGTGAAACTATTGAATGGGTGGATGCAGCTGTTGCTTCTCGTATAAAAATTAAAAAAAGTGTTTCGGATGTATTTGATCAGACCAATTCCGAAGAATATTTTGCATGGCTTTATGAAAAAATAGTTTTATTTCAAAAAGTATTTGGCAAATACTTTAAAGTTTTTAAAGAATAATTATGGCAAATAAGAATCTTAAAAACGCTAGACGAGCAAAGAATGATGAGTTTTATACTCAATACATCGACATTCAAAAAGAGATTGAAGCGTATTTAGAATACAGCAAAGATACATTTCGCGGAAAAGTAGTGTATTGCAATTGTGATGATCCATTTGAGAGCAATTTCTTTCGCTATTTCGTTCTCAATTTTAACAGGATTGGACTAAAACAGCTTATTACTACGAGCTATAAACTCTCGCCTGTAGCCAACACTCAACTAAGTCTGTTTCCTGATTATGAAATTCCTACAAAACAAAAAGGCCGTTCTAAGATAACCGCCAATAAATTTATTATCAATGAAGCGCGTGACATAAACGGCGACGGAGAGTTCAATTTAAAGGATGTTGCCAAGCAGTTAAAGGAAAATAAAAATAATAAATGGTCTCCATTAAAGGAAAATGGTGATTTCCGAAGTAAAGAGTGCATAGCTCTTCTGAAACAATCAGATATTGTGGTAACAAACCCACCTTTTAGCCTGTTTTTAGAATACGTCAAGCAGCTTTTTGATTATAAGAAAAAATTTTTAATTATCGGCAATATAAATTGCTTAACTTATAAAGAAGTTTTTAAAAGAATTAAAAAAAATGAGGCATGGCTTGGCAATGGAATGGGAAGATGGATTTCTGGCTTTATAGTGCCTAAATCATATGATTTATACGGATCAGAAGCTCGAATAGATGAAAATGGAGATAGAATTGTTTCCACTAATAATTGTTTATGGCTTACGAATCTTGACCATGGGCGCCGTCATCAACCACTGTCTCTTATGACAATTGCCGATAATAAAAGATTTAATAAAAAAATATTAAAAAAAGAGAATAGCTATAAAAAATATGATAATTATGATGCAATCGAAGTACCTTACACTGATGCTATTCCGAGTGATTATGATGGTGTAATGGGTGTGCCAATTACATTTCTTGATAAATATAATCCTCAACAGTTTGAAATATTAGGGAATTCTAATGTGAAAGGAGAACGAGAGTATTTAATGAATAATGTAAAAAGTGCAACGGGTTGTACTTATATAAACGGTAAACCACAATATGCTCGTATTTTAATAAAACATAAGAAAAAATAATATGAAAACAACTCTAAAAACTATAATCACTGTTAAAGATATTTGCGATGGATTCGTCTATAACGAACTTGAGGGTAAAGGGCTATTCGGTTTGTCTGGCAAACTCACTATTCAGCCGGAGTATCAGCGTAACTATATCTATGCTTCCGACGGCGGTAAAAGAGAAATGGCCGTTATTGAATCAGTACTCAAAGATTACCCAATCGGATTAATTTATTTTAACAAAGTTTCTGAAAGTAATCTGGAAGTTTTGGACGGGCAACAACGCATCACCAGTGTTGGACGGTTTGTGAATGATAAATTTGTCATCAAAGATGAAAATGGTATGGAACAATATTTTAGTGGTATGGCAAAAGACAAGAAGGATAAGATACTAGAAACAAAACTACTCATTTATGAATGTGAGGGTACAGAGAGTGAAATAAAAGAATGGTTTAGGACGATCAATATAGCTGGAGTCCCATTAAATAATCAGGAACTACTTAATGCAGTGTATTCTGGACCATTCGTAACACTCTGCAAAGAAGAATTTAGTAATAGTCAAAACTCCAATATTCAAAAATGGAGCGCGTATGTATCAGGTAGTGCTAACAGGCAAGATTTCTTGGAATGTGCGTTCGATTGGGTAAGTAAAAGTAACATCGGTGACTATATGAGCAGTCATCGTTTTGATAAAAATATTACCGAACTCAAAAAGTATTTCAGCAGTGTGATTGATTGGGTTTCTATCGTATTTATTGATGTTGAAAGCGAAATGCGCGGACTGGATTGGGGACGATTGTATGAGATATACCATAAAAAATCATACAATCCAAAAAAGGTTTCAGAGGAAGTGCAAAAATTGTATGGCGATCCTTATATCAAAAATCGCAAAGGTATTTTTGAATTTATCTTAGGAGGTTCTACTGATACAAAATTGCTTGAAGTTAGAGTTTTTGATGACGCAATCAAAAACTCAACATATAAAAAACAAACGACTAAAGCTGAAAAGAGAAAAGAATCAAACTGTCCGCTTTGTGCTATCGGGCATGATGCTAATAAGAAGAAGATCTGGAGTTTGGGTGATATGGACGCCGACCATGTGGCAGCATGGAGTAAGGGTGGTAAAACAACATCTAAGAACTGTCAGATGTTATGTAAAACACATAACCGAGCGAAAGGGAATCGATAAAAAATTATTTATAGATTAAAGCCCATGTCAAGTCATTTAATAAAGTAACCGAAATGGATCTGATTTAGACATTTA
>CAYZDR010000023.1:8776-12617 GCA_964477425.1 uncultured Candidatus Saccharibacteria bacterium | reverse complement strand
AATCCAGAGGTTGTGGTTGCAAATGGTTTGAAAGAAAAAAGAGAAATAGTTTCTGAAATTGCTAATTCATATTTGCTTAAAGATATTTTACAGCTTGATAAAGTAAAAAATTCTAAACTTCTATTAGATCTTTTAAGATTGATTGCGTTTCAAGTAGGAAGTGAAGTTTCATTAAATGAAATTGCTGGGCAGTTGGGGATTGATACTAAAACAGTATCTCGTTATTTAGATTTATTTGAAAAATCATATGTCATTTACAATTTACGTGGATTCAGTCGGAATTTGAGAAAAGAAATAACTAAGAAAAGTAAATATTATTTTTATGATAACGGTATCAGGAATGCCATTATAGCTAATTTTAATTCATTAGAACTAAGGGATGACATCGGTAAATTATGGGAAAATTTTCTTTTTTCAGAAAGATTAAAAAAACAGGCATATAAAAATATTTATGCTAATAATTATTTTTGGCGAACATGGGATCAAAAAGAGATTGATTTTATAGAGGAAAGAGAAGGGAAATTGTTTGGGTATGAATTTAAGTGGAATAAAAAATCTGTGAAAGTTCCTAAGGACTGGAAAGAGACATATCCTAATTCTGAGTTTGAGGTTATTGATAAAGAGAACTATTTAGAGTTTGTGGGATAATAGAAAGACAATAAATAAAGTGAAAAATAAATCAGATCAAAACAATAAAATAGTTCTTTTTCAAAGTCGAACAATCCGGCGGATTTGGCATAAAAATGAATGGTTTTATTCAGTAGTAGATATTGTAGAAGTGTTGACAGATAGCCCTCATCCAAGGAAATATTGGGAAAAAATGAAACAAAGGGAATTTATAGAAATTCAACTGTCCCCAATTTGGGGACAGTTGAAAATGGAAGCCCCTGATGGTAAATTACGTCTTACCGACTGCGTAAACACCAAAAATGCCTTTCGCTTAATCCAATCAATCCCAAGCAAAAAAGCCGAACCATTCAAATTATGGTTAGCACAAATGGGGAAAGAACGGCTTGATGAAATAGAAAATCCAGAATTAGCTCAAGAACGAATGAAAAAGCTTTACGAACAGAAAGGTTACCCGAAAGAATGGATAGATAGACGATTACGTGGAATAGCTATCAGACAAAATCTGACAGATGAATGGAAAGAACGAGGAATAGAGGATAAGCGAGACTATGCAATTTTAACCGCTGAAATATCTAAAGCGACATTTGGATTAACACCGAGTGAATACAAAAAACTCAAGAATATCCCTAAAACATCTAAAGCAAATTTACGTGATAATATGACAGATTTGGAATTGATTTTTAATATGCTTGGTGAAAAAGTAACAACAGAAATATCTGCTAAAGAGAAACCGAAAGGGATGTCTGCCAATAAGAAAGTTGCTAAACGAGGCGGTGGAGTGGCTGGCAAAGCGAGAAAGGAGACTGAAAAAGAATTAGGGAGGAGTGTAGTTTCAGATAAAAATTCATGGAATACAGTTGCTGATTTCACGAAGATCAAGAAAGGCGGGGTGAATATTGAGAAAGTTTTATCTAACAAAGTTTTAAAAAATAAAAAAGGGAAATCAATATGATCAATCAAGAATTAGTAAAATATATCCAACAACAACTTCAAGAAGGAGTTGATAAAGAAGAAATAAAGCGTGTTTTAATTACGCAGGGATGGCAGGAAGTAGATATTAATGAAGGGTTTTCTGAACAAGGTGGGAATGTTTCGGATGGTGTAAATCCTGCAAAACCAGAAATTGCAGATAATGCTGTGATAACTGAAACTGCAGATCCTATTTTATCTAAAAAGCCAATTAATATCCGCCCAAGGCGGAGTAAACAATTAATTACTATCGTTGCATTAGTAGTTGTTTTAATTTTAGCTACTGGTGTAGGGGCTTGGTATTATCTCAGACCTCAAAAAAGTCTTTATGAACAAACAGTGGAACAAATAGAAGATCTTACATCAGAAGAAGGTCAATTTGAAAATGATATGTTAAAGTCGTTTATAACAGAGAACTTGATACGAGGATTAAACCATATTGTAACAGGGTTATTTGTATTTGTTGAAACCAATAAAATTTATCCAAAAAAATTAAAAGAGTTAGATTCTCTTCCACCAGAAATAAAGCAATCGATAGAAGAAGGAATAATAAATTACATGTATGCCTATTCCTCTGACGGGCAGTGTTATCATATCGGAGTTAAATTAGAAGAAAGTAACTCTGTACTGGAACATGATACCGATCTTGATTCAGTGGCAGAGGGATATATTAATGGTTTTAGTGGAGCTGATCCCGTATACGATATGGTTTCTTGTGAAGGAGTAAAAAATATCTTAAAAGAAATAAATGAGACGCCTATTCCAATTAGCAATGTCAATCTCTTAAAGAATATTCAAGAAGCACTAGAATTGGAATTTATAGAAAATAGGCAATTTCCTATACGATTGGATGAAGTATCTGTAAATGATGATACTACTCAGGCAATAAAAGATGGTGGTTTTCTATATACATATTCTTATGATAGAAAATATTATCATATTGGGGTTTTGGTAGAAACGGACTCGATTGTATTGAATAATGACGATGATTTTAATTCTCTTGAGCATCGTGATATCTGGCTTGCAGAAAAGTTTGACGGGACTGACCCAATTTATGATCTTGTATCAGATAACTATAGACAATTATTAGAGGATCAGGTTAGATCCGGAGACATTTTTAGTCTTGATTCGGCTCTTCAAATGTACCATGATTTCAACGGGAATTATCCTAAAAATCTAGAAAAACTTATTGAGTATTTGATAGAGGCGGGCTTAATAAGAATGTTAAGCGAAGGTATTCTTGAACGGGCAGAAACAAATAATTATATGTATGCAGTCTCTAAGGATAATAATGAATTTCATCTAGGAGGGGTAGTAGATCCAGATATTAATGAAATCAGTAAAGACAGATTAAATAACGACGACGACTTTAATTCCATAGAAGCGGGGTTTGAGAATGGGTTTGATGGAGCTGATCCAGTTTATGACATACATGGAGGGATGTAAGGATCTCTACTTGTCCACAGGAAAATGACTGATATGGCAAAAAAAGTTGAATTATGAAAAATGGGTCAATCCTTGTTGAAGAAATGATAGAGATGTATACTTAACCAACAGTCACATTATTTGTGGCAGTGAAAGATAAAAGATAATATAAATTTATGCCAGAAATAAAACCACAAGTAGAATCATTCGCAAGAATTAAAGTTATTGGAGTTGGCGGAGGTGGAGGAAACGCAGTAGGTAGAATGATAGCAGCTAGAGTAAAAGGTGTTGATTTTATTGCGGTTAATACAGATGCCCAGGCACTGCATAATACAAGTATTCCTGAAAAAATCCATGTAGGTAAAAATATTACCAAAGGCTTAGGAGCAGGCATGAATCCAGAAGTTGGGAGACAAGCGGCAGAGGAAAGTAGAGAAGAAATTCATCAGCTTGTTAAAGGTGCAGATATGGTTTTTGTCACAGCTGGTATGGGAGGTGGAACAGGAACAGGAGCTAGTGCGACCATTGCAGAAATTGCCAAGGAATCTGGAGCTTTGACGGTTGGAGTTGTAACTAAACCATTTGGGTTTGAAGGTACGCAACGTTCTGCAGTTGCTGAACATGGGCTACAAAGATTGAAAGAATATGTAGATACATTAATTACGATTCCAAACGATAAGTTACTTGATATTATTGATAAAAAGACTAGTTTAGTAGATGCTTTTGCTGTAGTAGATGATGTTTTAAGACAGGCTGTGCAGGGGATTTCAGATCTAATTACAGTAAATGGAATTGTGAATGTTGACTTTGCAGATGT
>CAYZDR010000023.1:0-8676 GCA_964477425.1 uncultured Candidatus Saccharibacteria bacterium | reverse complement strand
TAAAACTTACAGTTATTGCAACAGGTTTTGATAATTGTGAAGTATCTCATAGTGCTGTCAAGAAAAAAGATTCTATTGCTAATTCTTTCCAGTCATTAGATAATGATATAGATAACACAACAGAAGATGATGATTTGTCATCAAAATCTGAAAAGAAAGAAAAATCAAAAGAAGATGAAGATGAAGATGAGAAGGAAAAACAAAATGATTCCGCATTTTCAAATTCAAAAGAAAATGTTATTAAAGAAGATGAGTTTGATATCCCTGCTTTTATTAGAAGAAAAATGAAACAATAGGAGTAAGACGAATTGACACGAATGCAGAACTAATATACACGAATCACTAATCGACAACATATCGACGACATAATAATTCCCTTTATTCTATCTATACAATGCTTTAGATTATATCTGAGCATTGGTTTTTCTCCCCCAATTTTAGAAAATATTAATAAATAAAAGGAAATAATATGGAAAATGAACAAAAAAATCAACAGGAGAAAATAATAGAAA
Organism: uncultured Candidatus Saccharibacteria bacterium; assembly: GCA_964477425.1. Taxonomy (GTDB): domain Bacteria; phylum Patescibacteriota; class Minisyncoccia; order CAYZDR01; family CAYZDR01; genus CAYZDR01. The sequence goes on along the minus strand of CAYZDR010000023.1, from coordinate 8,164 downwards.
AATCAGCAGAAAAATCAGCAGAAAAGAAAGAAAAGAAGTTGCCATTTGCTAAAGAGTTCATCTCAGATGTTACTGATATGGCTCTTTTTGTTAAGACTTCTGAAGACGATATTTTCCAGTGGGACAAAGAAAAAATTTCAGATAGTTTAATCAAAGAAACAGGGGCAGATCTTAGAGTTGCGTTGGAAATTGCGGATGAGATAGAAACTTTTATTAAACAGAATGATTTGAAATTTGTTTCTGCTCCACTTATCAGAGAATTAGTGAATGTGAAACTTATTGAAAAAGGATTAGAAGGAGTTAGAAAGGCTTACACTCGTTTGGGCGTTCCACTTTATGATGTTGGCAAAATTATCATGCTTGAAAAAAACAAAGATAATGCTAATGTCCCACACGGTCCTGAAGCAACAAACTTAACGATTGCAGAGCGAGTAAAGAAGGAATATGCCTTGCTTGTTGTTTTTTCTAATGATGTTGCAGATGCACATGCAAGTGGGGAAATTCATTTACATGATTTAGGGATGGTAGATAGGCCATATAGTTTTTTTAGAAATGAAATTCTCACTGTGAAAAATTCCAAAGGCGAAATCTGGGTACTGCCTTTTGAACAATTATTTAATAAAATCAAGGAGCCAATAATTGAAGAAAATGGGTTTGAGATTAAGAAAACTAAAGGATTTTCAGTACTGGACGAGAATGGATGGGTTGGGCTACAAAAGATAGTTCGTCATAAAGCAGAAAAGCCGTTGTTAGCCATTAACTCTTCAAACGGGAAAAGCGTTGTAGTCACAAGCGACCATCCATTTATAAAATCAATTAGCAGAGCGGATATTTTGCAATGTCCGAAATGTGGGAGTAAGGATGTAATAAAAAATGGTGGAGTCAAAAATGATACTAGAAGTTGTCTGTGTAAAAAATGTAATAAAAGTTTTAGAAGTAGTATACAGAAAATCGATCTTTCAAAGAGAAAAAGTATTGAAGCGGGGAAAATAACCGAAAGAGATTTTGTTTTTACTCCGAGTACGAAGACAAAATTTTTGAAAGATAAAGATATTTTTAATGAAGAGATGGCATGGCTTGTAGGATATTTTATTGCTGAAGGATTTTATGGGAAAAACGAAGTAGCTATAAGAGTAAATTTTCAAGAACTAGAAAAGGTTAGAAAGATATTAAAAAAGAATAGTATTTCATATAGAGGAAACGAAGATAGGATTAGAATTTATAGTAAACAATTGCGAGAAACTCTTGAAGTAAAATTGGGAATACGACAGTATGCGCAAAACAAAACAATGCCATTCAACTTCATGGAATATTCTGAAAAAATTATTGCTGCTATTGTATCTGGGGTTGTTGACGGAGATGGATCGGTGAGATCTGATAACTATGTCAGTGAAGTTTTATTAAGAATGACATCCAAAGCACTACTTAGTCAGATTCAAACATGGTTTGATAATGTTGGAATAAGAAGTTATTTAAGTTCAATTGATGGCTACGGTGTAAGAATTTACCAAGGGAAAACTATAGAAGGTAAGCTTCCTCTTTTTTGTTTGCGGTTTTATCTTGACGAGAAGCAGAAAAAGATATTTAAATTTTCGGAAAAAATAAATAATGATAATTTTAAACCTGCAAGAACAAAAAAAGATGCCGAAGAATGTTCACAAGTCCGCAAAATAGATGAAATATCTAATGATGATGAATATGTGTATGATGTAACTACTGAAACAGGTACATTTATATCCAGTGGAGTACTAGTCCATAACTGTTCTGGTCAGTCTTTAGAATACGTGAAAAAATTTGGGTTGGATTTAACATCTTCACTTGCTCAAGCTAAGCCAGCTAAAAATCCAGCAGTTCTTTTGGCTCATTTATTAAAATTTTCTGCTGCCTTGCAATGTCATTTTTCTGGGGCGATTGGATGGGATGCGGTCAATTTGTTTTTTGCTCCATATTTAGAGGGGATGTCAGATGTGGAAGTCAAGCAACTTGCTCAGATGCTCATATTTGAATTTTCTCAACAATCTGTTGCAAGAGGTGGGCAGGCAATTTTCTCTGATATTAATTTGTATTGGGAGGTGCCGAAACATTTTGAAAAAGTTAGAGCGATTGGGCCAGGTGGAAAATTTACAGGAAAGACTTACGGAGAATATGAAAAAGATGCACAAAGATTTATTTTGGCACTGTTTGAAGTTTATAAAGAAGGAGATGCGATGGGTCGTCCATTCTTCTTTCCAAAACCATTATTGCACATAACGGAAAAGTTTTTTCGAACTGAAGGTCATGAAAAATTTCTTGAAATTGCATGTGATTTAGCTGCTGATAAAGGAAGTACATATTTTGTTTTTGATAGAGGAGAAACTGCTAAAATTTCTCAGTGCTGTAGATTAGCATTTAAGCTTGAACCAGAAGATCTCATAGATGCGTTGGAACCATGGAAAATGAGATATTCAGCGATTCAGAATATAACAATCAATTTACCGAGAATTGCTTACAAGGCGAAAAAAGACGAAAAAGTCCTTTTTACTGAAATGGATCGTGTTATGGAATTGGTAGTAAGAGCTCACAGGCAAAAGCATCTTTTTATGGAGTATCTTTTTAATATGGGTACTTCTGGTCCATTGGGATTTTTATCTATTAAGAGAGATGAAAGACCATACTATCGTATTCACAAAGCCTCTCATTTAATTGGTATGGTTGGTCTTAATGAAATGGTAAAAGCACATATGGGAGAGGAAATGCATGAATCAAAAGAAGCATTTAAGTTTGGAATAAAAGTTATTGCGTATATGAATCTAGCCACAAAAAGACTATCAGAACAATACAAAATGAAATTTGTTCTTGAACAAACGCCCGCTGAAACAACTGCTTATCGTTTTGCAAAACTTGATCTCAAGTGGTATCCATATGAAGCTACACAAGTAGTTCAAGGAAATATTGATACAGATGAAATATATTATACTAATTCAACATTGCTTAATGTTGGTGCTGAAATTGATCCTATTGAAAGGGTGCGACAAGAGGGAATTTTACACCCACTCATTGAGGCGGGGTCAATCTCACATATCTGGCTTGGAGAGGCAAAACCATCTGCAAAGAGTATTGCAAATTTAATTAAAAAGATTTTTTACAATACTACTAATGATCAGGTAGCGTTTTCTCCAGAGTTTACTGCATGCAATGAGTGTGGCAGGATTATCAGGGGGATTCAAGATAATTGTTCATATTGCGGATCTTCTAACTTGGATATTATCACAAGAGTGACAGGATATTTTTCTAGAGTTAGCATGTGGAATAAAGGGAAAATAGCTGAACTAAAAGATAGAAATAAAGCAGTTAATCAAGGATTTTTCAAAAGCAATGGTTGATATTAGAGGGATATTGCCAGTCTCCTTAATAGAATGGCCAGGGAAAATTTCGTCGGTTGTTTTTACTGGTGGGTGCAATTTGAGATGTCCTTTTTGTCACAATAAAGATCTTGTTATTGGATTGGAACAAACGGATAAAATTTCCGAAGATGAACTGTTAGAAAAAATTAAAGAAAAAAAAGAATGGATTGATGCAGTATGTTTTACTGGTGGAGAGCCAACGTTAAATCAAGAACTCCCAAGTCTGTTTCAGAAAATAAAAGAGATTAAACCTCTGAATGATCAATTAGGGATTATGATAGAAACAAATGGGACAAATCCAGAAATGCTTACTTGTTTAGTACAGAATAAATTAGTTGATTTTCTTGCTATGGATGTCAAAGCTCCTTTTGATCAATATACTAGTTTACTGAAATGTCCAGAAAATTTAGTGGGTAAGATTAGTGAATCTGTAAGTTTAATAATGCAGTCAGAATTAGATTATGAGTTCAGGATAACTGTTGCTCCAGACGTCGTGTCTTTGGAGAATATTGGGAAAATTGGTGAACAAATTAAAGGAGCAAAAAAAGCTGTCTTGCAACAATTCAGACAACTAGTTACTTTAGATCCAGCGTGGGAAAAAAAGGTTGCTTGTGGGGATGATGTGCTACAGAAAATGGCAGAGATTTTAGGTGGGTTTGTAGGGGAGGTGAAAATTAGATAGAAGTATTTATGTTTATAGTCGTGTATGGGCGTGCCTTCATGGCCGCCCGCGTAGGAATATAGCAAACAAGATAATGATGAGGAATTTAAAATAATTGCGACAGTTGCGTCGGGTTTTACGACGATGGACGACGCGGGCAATTCGTGAATTGCCCCTACAGAATCCCAGTCTGCAGGCTGGTCACCCTGCGGGGTGAAATTTTCAATGGACGTACAGCAAAATTTCCTCGGAAAAAGCAAAATTGTTGGCAAAGCCATTTTATGAAAAAGCATTGTTGTTGCTTGAATGCGCATAAATAAATAATTTTCATCCACGTAATTTGACAGTAACTTTTAAAAGACATATTATAGATAATAGAAAAGGAGAATATGCCTAAAGTAATTACAATTTCAAAACAATTTATCAAGAAAGATGAATTGATTATAATGCCTCGTCGTGAATATGATGAGTATTTGTTTTTGAAAAAAATTGTTTCTGTAAATCCTACTCTGTCAGAAAAAAAAGCTATTGCAGAGGGAAAAAAAGAAATTCAAAATGGAGATTATATTTCATTAAAACAGCTAAAAAATGAATTGGGATGTTGAAATCGCAAAACGGACTCAAAAACAAATAAAAAAATTTCCTAAAAAAGATTTACATAATATTTTTAGTGTAGTTGAAGATTTAAAAAATGATCCATATGTCGGAGATATCCAGAAAATATTAGGGGAAGAAAATACTTGGAGAAAAAGAGTAGGTAGTTATAGAATTATTTTTAAGATTGTTGTAAAAGAAAAAATTATTTTTGTTTTTGATATTAGAAGGAGAACTACGACGACTTATAAAAGGTAAATAGATTTAAAAAATAAAGTTTAAAAATGATAATAAAATAGTTAATTTCACCCTTCGGGTGATCAGCCTCGGGCTGACTTAATTCTTAATTCTATTTTTATGAAAACGATCAAAATTTTTACGTCGATAACGTGTCCAAATTGTCCACCAGCAAAAGCTATGGGGGAAAAGTTGAAAGAGGCGGGACAGAATGTTCAGATATTAAGCATCAACGAAGCAGATGGATTAGCCGAAGCTCAATTGTTTGGGATTATGGCAGTTCCAGCTATTGTCATTGCAGATGAAAATGATCAAGAAGTAATTTCATGGAAAGCAGGGTTGCCAAGTATAGAAGAAGTTATAGAAAAAGCTAAGTAATTCATGTAAACATGTAAACATTTTAACATACAAACATACGACGATATTTCGTCGCACGTTTGTTTAAATGTTAAAATGTTTGTATGTTAAAATGTTACTATGACCATTCAAGTAAAAGTTTCGGCGGGGGCAAAGCAGAATAAGGTTGAGCAGATAGATGAGACAAAGTTCAAAGTATTTACTACAAAAAAACCACACAAAGGACAAGCCAATGACTCAGTAATTGAGATGTTGGCTAGTTTTTTGCATATCGCTAAAAGTAGATTGCATATCAAAAGAGGACTAAAAACTAATAAAAAAGTTATAGAGAAAACTGAGTAACTCATGTAAACATGTAAACATACGCCGACGTCGGTGTTAAAATGTTAAAATGTTAGTATGTTAAAATGTTAAAATGTTAGTATGTTAAAATGTTAAAATGTTAGTATGTTAGTATGTTAGTATGTTAGTATGTTAGTATGTTAAAATGTTACACATGACTAAAGCTGAAATATTTTTCTGGTCTGTTTTTTTGTTCGTAGTCGGTATTACTTTTTCTTCATTTCTCATCACTCAGCAATGGATGATAATATTGCTGAGCACACTGTTTCTACTATCAATTATATGGACAGTTAGCAATCGCAGAATGCTGAAAATTAGTATTTTTCTATTGTGTTTTTTAGCAGGGATTATTAGATGTAACAGTGCGTTTAATATTAAAAGCGATAGCATTGTTTTTATGGCTGGCGATAAGACGGAAAGTATTATCGGAACTATTGCCAAGGAACCAGACGAAAGATTGACGCATACAAATCTTACTCTCAAAATTGATGGGACAAGTGGGAATTTGCAAGTCAGGGCAAATACATTTCCTCAATACAATTACGGAGATAGATTGGAAATATCGGGAGAGATAAGAATTCCAGAAAAACTTGATGGGTTTGATTGGCAAGGATATTTATTGAGACATGATATCCAAGCCGTCAGTTTTTATCCAAGCATTAAAGTGTTACAAGAAAATCATAGTGTAAGTGCAATTGGTGCGATGATCGCGCTGAAACAATCTATTCAAAATAAAATAAAACAGTCAATCTCTGGGATAGAGGCAAGTTTCTTGTCAGCAATTTTATTGGGGAATAAAAATAATATTTCTGAATTTTGGAAAGAGATTTTTTCAATAACTGGGACAAGCCATGTTATCGCTGTTTCAGGGATGCACGTTTCAATAATTTCAAGTTTGTTATTCATTTTTTTGGCATCCATAGGGTTTAACAGAAGACAAATATTTTGGGGAATTGTTCTGGCAATTTTAGGGTATGCTACAATTATTGGATTTTCTGCCTCCATCGTGAGAGCTGGGATTATGGGTTTTTTGGTTCTGCTGGCATTAAAAATTGGGCGTGTATCATCTGCAAAAAATGCTTTTACTTTTACGGCAGCTACCATGCTTCTAATAAATCCATTGCTTTTAAGATACGACGTCGGGTTTCAATTATCATTTATGGCTGTGGCAGGCATCATTTTCTTGTGGCCAATTTTGGAAGAGCTGACACAGAGTTGGGCAAATCCTTTTAAGATAAAAAGTTTGTTTACAGTGTCTCTATCTGCACAAATTTTAACACTTCCACTTGTTACTTATCATTTTGGGACAGTGTCAGCGATCGCTCCTTTCGTGAATTTAATCATCGTTCCACTAATTCCTGTTATCATGATTTTTGGGATTGCCCCACTTTTTCTTTTCTTCGCTCCAAATATTATTTTGCGGATTTTGTGGTTGCCATACAAGGAAATATCAGGGGCAATGTTGTCGGTACTAAAATATTCATCTAAAATTCCAATTGCATCCTTTGAAAGATCCATCTCTTGGCAGTGGATGGTACTTACATACAGCGTAATAGCTATTTCAATAATTTTTTATTCTAAACATGGACAAGTCACCAACCTTCACTAAAGTTTCGGCAGGCAGGCGTAAAATAATTTATAGTTTGTTTTTCTTTTGCCTGATTGTCTTCTTAATTTTTGCTAAACATTCGCTGGCGGTAGAAAAAACATACAATGGCAGGGTGATATTTTTTGATGTTGGACAAGGAGATTCTACTTTAATCCAAACACCATTTAATCAGGACATTCTCATTGATGGTGGTCCAGATCGGTCAGTAATTGATAAATTAGATCAGTACATGGGAGCGTTTAATAGAGACATTGAACTTGCGATTTTAACACATAATCACGATGATCATTTCAATGGATTTTTAGAAATTGTTAAAAACAGTGAATTCAAGATTGAGCAGATGATTTATGCTAATGAAGTATGTGACAACAAATTATGTGATGAATTTTTTCGTGTCATGAAAGAAAAGAATGTCCATATGATTCAAGTAAATAATGTTTCTGAAATTTCTTTATCGTCGTATGCAGATTATAGTATAGATATTTTGGGGCCATCTAAAAAATGTGCTACAGATAAAAATCTTAACAACACATCTATTCTTAATGTATTGAATTTATCTGGTAGAAAATTTCTTTTTACAGGAGATGCTGAAAACGAAGTGTGGGAAGAATTTTGTGAAACATATCAAAATCTGGATTTAAAAAATATAGACATTTTAAAAGTCCCACACCATGGATCTAAAAATGGATTAGAAAAATGTTTAATTGATTTAATTCAGCCAACGGAAGCAGTGATAAGTTCAGGAGAAGACAATGTTTTTGGACATCCACATGTTAGTATTTTAGAGATGTTAGATTCTGCAGGGGTGATTATTAGGAGAACGGATATAGAACAGGATATTATTTATTAATTTTCAATTACGAATTGATAACGCACGACGATATCGTTATCTCCCCTCGCCCAGATAATCTATAACCACAAATATCTTTAATCAGTAATAATATTATTTAATCACCCAAACTGTCAGATGAGTAGGGAGAG
>CAYZDR010000022.1:0-14214 GCA_964477425.1 uncultured Candidatus Saccharibacteria bacterium | reverse complement strand
TCTCTTTATCACTACAAAAACAAGGCAATAAAATACAAAGAAATACTATAAAATGCACATTTTATAATCCAACAAATATTTTTTATAGCCCTGCCGATAACAATATGCTATACTTTGAGAAGTTAATAAATCATTACAAAAAATCATGGATACAAAAAAATCGACGATACTTGTTGTATTAGATGGATGGGGATTAAGCGATCAAAGACAGGGAAATGCTATAAAACAGGCATACACTCCGACGACGGATTTTCTAACAAGGAACTATCCACATTTATCCCTGCAAGCATCTGGAATATCTGTAGGACTCAACTGGGGAGACGTTGGAAATTCAGAAGTAGGACATCTCAACCTTGGAGCTGGAAGAATTGTTTATCAGAATTTCCCTAGAATATCACTTGCCATAAAAGATAAAACTTTTTTTACAAACCCTGCCTTATTAGAAGCTGTGAAACATTCAAAAAAGAATAATATGCCTTTACATATATTTGGACTTCTCAGTGATGAAGGTGTACATAGCCACATTGATCATATTTTTGCATTGATCAGATTGGCCGAAGATAATAATGTTGCATTGAGAATTCACGCTTTTACTGATGGGAGAGACACTCCACCAAAATCTGCTATAAATTTTATCAATAAGATAGAAAAAGCCATTGAAGATCTTCCAGATGCAAAAATAGCTTCAGTCTCAGGTAGATCTTATGCCATGGACAGAAACAATGACTGGGATCTTATTGAAAAATCGTATAAATGTCTGCTTGGAGAATGTGAGCACACTGCTCAATCAGCGAAGGAGGCAGTGGAAAATGCTTATGCAAAAAATATAACAGATGAATTTATACATCCAACCATTATTGCTCCTGTTCAAGAAAATATTATTCAAGGCGGATGTGGAATCATATTCTTCAATTTCCGTGAAGACAGAATGAGAGAGATCACAGATGCTTTTGTAAAACCTAACTTTACAAATTTTGACAGAAAAAAACTTGAAAATATTCTACTTGTTTCATTTATAGAATCAGAAAAAGGATCTGGGGCAAAAATTGCATTCCCATCTCAAGATGTATCAGAAACATTAGCTGAAGTTATCAGCAAAAATGGTTTGAGCCAACTCCACATTGCTGAAACTGAAAAATATGCTCATGTCACATACTTTTTTAACGGAGGCAAGGAAGAACCATATGAAAATGAAACATGGCATATTATACCATCCGAAACAGACAGAGATTACAGTAAACACCCGCAAATGAAAGCAACAGAAGTAGCAACATTTGTAGAGAAAGCGATCTTAGATCAGAAATATGATTTCATTCTTGTAAATTTTGCTAACCCAGATATGGTTGGACACACAGGAGACATTGATGCTACAAAACAAGCGATTGAGGAAGTTGATACTTGTTTGAAACAAATTTTGCAAGCAGGACAAGACATAAATGCCTCTTTTATTATCACTGCAGATCATGGCAATGCCGAAGAAATGGTTAATCCACAAACAGGAGAAGCTATTACAGAACACTCAACTAATCCTGTCCCCTGCTGGATTGTCACTCCAGACAACAAATCCCCTCAATCTTTTACCGACTTTAATTACGAACAATCAAAAGGAATTTTATCAGACGTCGCTCCAACAATTTTAGCTTTAATGGAAATAAAAAAACCAGCCATAATGACCGGACAGACGTTAATATAAAGTATCAAGAATAGAGAATTAAGAATTAGGTATACGGACGAAAACTCTAAGTTCTAAATCATAAGCACTAAATAATATTAAAATCTTAATTTCAAAATTCTAAAATTAAGATTTCGTTTTTATATTCTTAATACTTAATTCCTAATTCTTAATACTATTTAAGTATTTTATCAATAATCCCATATTTTTTCGCTTCTTCTGCTGACATATAGTAATCTCTGTCAGCGTCTTTTTCTACTTTTGCAAGTGGTTGACCAGTATGTTTTGCAAATATTTTATTGATCTTATCTTTAGTTTTCAAAATTTGTTTTGCGGCAATTTCAATATCTGATGCTTGTCCATGCGCTCCACCAGCTACCTGATGAATTAGAATTTCTGCATTTGGGAGAGCCATTCTCTTACCTTTTGTTCCAGCTACCAAGAGTAGAGCTCCAGCACTAGCAGCCAATCCTACACAGATAGTGGTCACATCACATTTAACATATTGCATCGTATCATAAATTGCTAACCCAGCTGAGGCCACCCCTCCTGGGCTATTTATATACAAGAAAATGTCTTTTCCCGGATCAATACTTTCCAAAAACAATAACTGGGCAATAACAGTGTTTGCCATTTCATCAAAAATAGGACCGCTGATAAAGATAATACGATCTTTGAGAAGGCGAGAATAAATATCAAAAGCTCTCTCCCCATTTCCTGATTTTTCTACAACAATTGGTACTAGATTCATAATAATATGTTATTTAATATTCAACGATTCTATCAACTCCAGGACTTTCACATTCATAATCCTTGACCTCATATTACCCCTCATTTGATCTATGTCAACCTTTCCAAGCTCTTCTTTGCTAAGTCCCATTGAATAAATCATGTTGGACATCGCCACATCAATCTCTTCTTTAGAGACAGATATTTTCTCTTGCTCAGCTATTTTCATTAAAACAATGCTAGATTTAACACGCTCTTCTGCCTTTGGATGCCAAGCTTCCTCCATACTGGAAATAGTTTTGCCAATTTGCAATAAATAATCTTCTAACTTCATCCCCATCTTTGCAACATCTCCTTCCAATTCCTGTTTCATCCTTTTCAATTCATTCTTGATCAACAATTCAGGAATCTCAACTTCTGTCGTTTTCACAATTTCTTTCAATAATTGCAAGTGCATTTTTTCCTTTTCTTTCTCTTGCTTTTCTTTTGATAATCCGTCTTTGACACTTTCTGTCAGCTTGTCTATACTTTCAAATTTCCCAATACTTTTAGCAAACTCGTCATTCAATTCTGCCAGCACTCTTTCTTTTACAATTTCCATTTTTACATCAAATGATGCTTTTTTACCTGCAAATTCTTTTTTATGATAATCTGATGGAAATGATATCTCAAAAGTTTTTTCGTCTCCTTTTTTCATGCCTTCTAAATTTTCTTCAAATCCAGGAATCAAATTACTTTCTCCCATAACAAGTGGGTGATTTTTGCTTTCTCCACCTTCAAATTTTACTCCACCTATTCTACCCACAAAACTAATCTCTACTAAATCCTTTTTTTCAAGACTTGTTTCTCTATCAATTTCCTTAACAACAGCTCTACTTTTTTGTAAGAATTCTAATGCTTTACCAACTTCTTCTTTAGACACTTCTACTTTTTCTATTTGAGGATCTTTACCATTAATTTTCAGATCTTTGTAGCTACCTAATTTAATTTCTGGCAATACCATACATTGAGCTTTGAATTTTAGATCATTCCCCGGAACCATTTGTGATACTGTAATGTTTGGGAAACCTATGATATCAATCCCCTCTTTTACAGCTGCTTCTTTCAATTTTGCATCTACAATTTTTGTAAGAGATTCTTCCAAAATTTTCATCGGACCAACAGCTTTTTCTACAGCGCTCATTGGAGCTTTCCCCAATCTAAATCCTTTAATCTCTTTTGACTGAGATATTTTTTTAGCTGTTTCAATTAAAAAACTTTTCATTTCCTCATGTGGAACAGAAATTTCTAATTCAATCTCTGACTGTGGTAATTTTTTATTTATTATTTGCATACTAATTCCTTTCTATATCATCAATACAATAGACAAAATACATAGTAAAAACACTACTGATAAAATTTCTCTGCCTGCATCATCATCTGCTAATAAAAATGGGAAAGCAGACATTGCTAATCCAACTGTAAAAGCAATGAAACTTTGGACTCCTGCAATTGCTAAAATTGTTAATGGTATAGCAGGGGCAAGTATTAAGGTTGCGATTGATCCTTCTACCGATACTCCTGCAATTTTTTGTACTAATTTTTTGTAATTACCATTTTGCGTTCTCGGCAATTCTTCTTTCGTTTTCTCCATCCCCTTCTTCAAGACTGCTTTCAAAACAATTGATATAGCAACCGCAGTAGCCACTCCTGACATCAGTCCAAACATCACTCTACCGATAGATAAATCTATAGAGAACATATTGAATCGTTCAAGAAATAGCATAAGTAAAATAACAGAAGTTAAAACGACGGCTCCATCAAGCAAAGATTCAGATGTATCTTTTAAGAAAAATACAGACATGAAAGTCAGCATCACAAATCCCATAACGAAAATCGCCAAAGAATAAGTTCCTCCAAATTTTAGAACAAGAGCAGAGGCTAGATAAAGACTACCTGTAAATATTGCAAATTTCACCATTGCCTGAAGTTTTTTTGTAGAAACATATAAAGCAAAGGCTAGGGCAATACCAGTAGCAAATGGCCAAAAAATACTCAAAGGCATTCCCATGATTTTGATAACAAAGAATGAACCAGCTATCAATCCCGTAGAGGCAAACCAAAACAAGGAATTCTTGATAATTTCTGAAGAACTATTTTTAACAATTTTCCATGCGAATAAATATGTTAAAAAGATGATCGCAGAAAGTGCTAAAAAGACAATTGGAATAATTGCTCCGGAAATTGATTGAGAACCTACAATCATTGCAATCAGGACAGTGATTAACATTATTTCTATAGATTTCCCTTGCTTGGCAAATACACCTGTTGTCTCCGCTATTCCAGAAATCACATGCTCAGCTGATTTAGCAAAAACCTTACTATAAATTTCAAAGAAAAACATTGAAAGCGCAACACCTAATAAGTACGGTAACGCCAAAATTAAATCAATAGAAAAAATAGAAAGTGCAGACAACAATAAGAGTATGAATCCAATAACAGATACTCCTGCTGCCATATTAATTTCTCTGCTAATCTTTCCGTCATCACGCCCAAATCGCATTAAAATTTTCTCAAAACAAAACATTGATAGAACTCCTAGAATAAAAGAACATCCTGAAAGCGCTCCAACTTTTGATAATGCAAAAATAATCGCTCCTAACACTGTGAACACCAATAATACTTGATGTGATGAAACAAAAAATCTTTTAATAACCTTCTTCACTGTTTTCAGACTTTCTTCACGTCGTACTGAAGATAGAAAAAACAATAACCCTACAACTAAATTTACTCCTCCAATAATAATCGCGATTAGAATACTTTTGTCCATATTGTTGTATTATATTAAACAGATTAACACAGATGTAGAACAGATGCTCACAGATCACGGATCTTTTATTTATCGTCCTTGCCCGTCGTCTTGTCTGACGTAGGGGCTGGGTCTTTCTTAATCTTTTTTTCCTTAACATCTGACACGTCGTCTTCCTTATCTTGCTTATCTGAATCAGAGACTGGATCTGTCTTTTCATCAGAGCTTACTAATTTTTCAGAACTGTCATCCTTATCAGAGCCGGCTTCTTTATTTTTCACGTCTTCAACATTTTCAGACTCTTTCTTCTTGTCCGCCGTAGCTTCCGCAGAAGCGGAGGTGGAGGCTGGGTCAGAATCAGTTTCTTTATTTTTTTCATCTTCAGTACTGGCAACCTCTTCCTTTTTACTTTCTTTAGAAAACACATCTATTTTCCAGCCAGTTAATTTAGCTGCCAAACGAACATTTTGTCCTTGTTTTCCAATCGCCAAAGAAAGTTGATCTTCTTGAACTTCTACCTTAACTTGACGCTCTTCCTCATTAGCAATTTCCACATTCAATATTTTCGCTGGAGACAAAGAGTTAGCAATAAATTTCTTTGGATTATCATTCCACTCAATAATATCAATTTTCTCTCCATTTAATTCGTTTATAATAGTCTGAACTCGTGTTCCCCTTTGCCCAACACACGATCCAATTGGGTCAACACCATCCTCAGTTGAAACAACAGCTATTTTAGTTCTCAATCCAGCTTCTCTCGCGATTCCCTTTATTACAACTGATTCACTCAAAATTTCAGGAACTTCCATTTCAAAAAGTTTTGCCACAAAGTTCTGATGTGCTCTAGACAAAAGTATAGCAGGATCTTTAATATCAGATTCTACTTTCATAATTAATATTTTTATTCGTGAACCAATACGATAATTGTCCTCTCGTATTTGCTCCTGTGGATAAAGCATTCCCACTGTCCTACCTAAATCAACATATACAATTCCTCTTTCAATTCTCTGAATAATCCCACTGGCAATCTCACCCTCTTTTCCATCATATTCTGCAAAAATAGCTTCTCTTTCAGCCTCTCTAATTCTCTGGATAATAACCTGTCTAGCGTTTTGAGCGGCTATTCTTCCAAAACCTTCAGGTTTTGGCATAGAAGATGTCACAGTTTCTCCAACTTTTATATCAGGATTTGTTTTCCTTGCTTCCTGCAATCTAATATGTGCCTCTTCATTAAACCTCTTCTTCGGTGTAACAATCTCTTCCCCGTTCTCATCCAAATTCACATCCACATTTTTCTCAGCATCATTTACATTTTTCACATCCGTATTCGTGTTAATTCGTTCTGCATCAGTGTCAATTTGTTCGTTATCTACATGTTCAAGAAGATACTCAATATCATCCTCTTCAAAGGTTTCAACAACTTCTTTCAATAGAAAGACATCTATATTTCCAGATACTTCATCAAACTTAACTTCTATATTCTGTCCTCTTTGTCCATAGTCTTTACGGTAAGCTGAAGCAAGCGCTTTTTCAACCGTTTCCATTACTTTTTCCTTTGGTATGCCTTTTTCTTCACAAATTTGTTCAATAGCAGAGGCAAATTGTCGTGGTTCTAATTCCATATTTTTAACTCCTTAAAATTTATTCTGGTAAAAAAATGACCCTCTGGAAGGATCTAATAAATTTATTATACACTATTGTCACAAAAAGTCAAATTTAAAAATATTGACGGTTAAAAGACAAAAAGAAAGGGCTCTCTACGTTTGCAGTGCAGAGAGCCACATGTTTATAGAATAGATGTGACCCCATAAAGAACCACTTTCTTTTTCTATATTTTTTGAAAGGAGAAATAAGATAAATATTAACTCAGTTGGCCAACTTTTCACCGTCCACTAAGTATACCAAAGATTAGTATTTTCCGGGCCCAATCGTCTCTGACTTTTCTTCAGATACTAAGAGCTACACGATTACATCGTATCTTATCCCTCCTTAACCTTTTTGCTTTACAAAGAACTCTGTTGCAACTATATCAAGAAGGGCGGTTACGTCACGTTGGCAACTGTCGTGACGTAACCTTGAGTAAATAATAGAAAAACAACAATCACATTCATATCTTCCCATGTTCAATAATTATTGTCAAATAAAATTAACTTTTCTTTATTAGTTGGTCACAATTTAAATTGTGATTTAATTCACAATTTCTTTTATTATTTTGCGATTATATAACATATTTTTTAACAATCTTAAAACTTATACCTCAAAAATGTAAAAATAAACTTACATATTACATATCAAATAGTTTGATTAATATAATGGTCAACTGGTGAAAAATCATCTGTTAAAATTGGCATGTCAGAATCAATTTCCTCTGTCCATAAATGTTGTAAATATTTATCGATTTCTTGATCAGCACTTTTGAAAGTTGGAATATTTTCTGATTTCAATGCTACTAAAATAATGTTTTGTAATTTTTCCCCATCAATAAAATCATTAACAGGAAATAAATAAACTTGCGGGAAAATACTTTTATATGTTGTGTATTCAGCTCTTAAAAATTTTCCTTTTACGCCTTCAATAGATGAAATAATATTTAAGATAACAATACCATTATCATTTAAAATATCATATTTTTTCTGTACGGCTTCCTGCGTTGTCAGCTGATATGGCAAAGAATAATAAGACTTAAAAGCATCTCCAAATATCACATCATATTTTTTCTGTATTTTGTTTAAATACGTTCTTCCGTCCTCATGAAATATATTTAACCGAGGGTTTTCTTTTAAATTAAAATATTTTTTTGCAAGTTCTGTAAGTTTTGGATCGATTTCCACAACATCAATTTCCGCATTCGAATATTTTTTTAAATAATCTTTTGGATATGAATATGCCGCTCCTCCAATTGCCAAAGCTTTTTTAAAAGTAGGATTAAAATGTTTTACTAAATGATAATATTTTGTGTATTCATAAACCAAATCATCGTTTTCTAAAAACATTGCTGAGCTACTTTCGTTATTTATGCTCATTACTTTAGCTGTTTGATCTGTTCTAACATCCTTGTAATTATAGATCCAAACATGATTATATTCTGTGTCCACATCTATAAAACCATTTTTTCTATTCATCTCTTGTATAATATTATTTGAACCCCAACAAAAAATAATAAGAATTAAAATACAAATTTTTATTTTAATAAATTGTTTGAGCGACAAGATAATTGAAGTGACAACCAATACAATAGAAAGCAAAAACAATAATTTAGTTGTGCCAATCTTCGGAACAAGGAAGAATCCGGCAAGAAATGTCCCCACAATACTTCCTACAGTTGAGACGGCATAAAGATTACCGACAGTAGATCCTGAAATATCTAAACTATTTAACTTTAATTTCACAGCATACGGCGTTACTATTCCCAAAAGCATGCTTGCTGGAAAAAATAAAATTATAGATGCTAATATTGAACTCTGCTTTATACTCCAAAAGGATGTTTGGAAAGACGATAATAAAGAATTTTTTATTAATGCAGTTAAACTAATACAAATAGCTGCCAAAAAAATAATAATAGCCAAATTTGTTAAATTTGCTTTTTTGTCTGCTATTTTTCCTCCAATCCAATATCCGATACTTAGACTGCCTAAAATTACACCGATCAAGCTAGTCCATACAAAAATAGACGTTCCTAAAAAAGGACCAAGTACTCTTGAACCAACAATTTCAAAAATCATCACTACCATACCACAAATAAATACCGCTATTTCTATAATCCACTTTTTAACTTCTTCTATTATTTTGCGATTATATAACATATTTTTTAACAATCTTAAAACTTATATCTATGTTTTAACACATTCAGCAAAAACATCAATCGGAGTCATTAATGCTTTTATTTTACCCCAAATTCCCCTTTGGGTCAAAAAATCAACCAAAAAAGATAAAAATACTCATCAAAATAGTCCTTACTGCAGTAAGGACTATTTTAAAATATCTTGATATTAATATTTAACTTATCCACACTTTACACAACCATTGAATTTCACAATAATTAGTGCCATACTTAACCTGATGTTTGGAGGGCTTTGGCTCTCTCACGGTCAATGTATTTCAAACCGTAACCAAACATCACAAAAAATCACCGAAAACGGTGTTTTTTTGTTTTAATCAATTTTAGTAGAAACTTGTAAAACTATTTCATTATCACTGTCCTTTCTGACTTGCCACTATGTAACATTCTTTGACTTATCCACATGTATCACAGATGTATCACAGATGTATCACAGATGTGTCATAGATGTGTTCTAAATGTATCACAAATGTATCATAAATATATCAGCATCAACCAAAAAACAAAATCTGCGGGGCGAAAATCATCAATAAACCTAACACTAATAATATAATTGCTGAAATTAATTTTATCGCTTGCAAATATTTATCAGACGCTTTAACTGCTTTCAATGTAAAAACAGCAATTAAAAAAATAATAAAATCATCTAACGTGTAGAATAAAATATAAATCAGCAAGTATGAATAGTATGAAAATGGAGAGAGAGAAAGACCTGATAAATATTTTGTAAACGCCAACGGAAAACCAAATGAACAAACTAATTCAACCATGTTAATCCCAGCTGCAACACCTGCAACACCCAATAACATCAGAGGAAAAGATAATTGTGCATTTGTAAGAAACTGCATTTTTTTGAAAAAGAATTCTTCAATGCGAACAAAAATATTTTTACTCCCTGGCTGAACCTGACATAATTTACACACTACTCCTGAAAAATAATCTTTGAGAAGAAAAAGTGAAAAAGTGACAACGATTGCCCCTACCAAGTATGTGATAACCCTCACCTGTTCCAAAATTAAAAATAGATTCATCCAGACGGCGATGAAAAAGAAATACACAAGACCTGAGACAAATATAAACGTTCCGCCTATCCAAAAAACTTTTTTTCTATCCCCTATTACAATGAGAGTTGAAAGTAAGAATAGCAGAGCCACCATCGCGCACGCATTAAAACCATCAAGAATTCCAAGAATTATAGACAGCGCAAGTGGAGAATATTTGGAAACATCAACATTTCCCAAAAATGGGATCTTTATATTTTCCGCCAAATTTATAGGAGTAACCCCGCCCATTTCTTCATGTACCCCATTCTCCTGATTCTGTATATATTTTCTAAGACTGGACTCAATGTTAGCACTGAACCCAACAAAATATTTATCTTTAATAAAAACTACAGGAACTCCACCTTTATATTGATCCGGAAAATCATATTGTTCATAAAAATCTTTTAAGGTTTCCCTATCGTCTTTATTTGTTATTGAAAAACGATGGATCTCCAAATTTGTATCTTCTTGAGAAATTTTTTCCAAAGCATCTTCCATTTGAGAACAGTGTGGGCAAGTTGGACTAAAAAAACAATTAACAATTATGCTTTCCGACTGTACATTTTGTTCTACATTTTCAGCACTTTGAGCAAACGAAAAAGCAGGCAACAGGAGTGCCCATATGGCTAAGATAATAACTATTTTTACAATTCTACTCTTTTTCATTGTTTAATTCTATACTGAACGATAAGTTTAAAGTTACAAGTTTAAAGTTTAAAGAAAAGATTTTAAGAACAAAGATTAAAAAAACGGAACGAAGTTAAGCGTTTATCTTTATTATTTAATCTTTATTATTTTTTTAAACTTTATTATTTTTTTAAACTTTTAACTTTAAACTTGTAACTTTGACTACTTTGTGAACCCCAATTATTCAACAGGTCACGAAGTAACACAGCAAGACTGCACCTCCACATGTTTACATGTTTGAATGTTTACATGTTTATATGCTACAATTATATTATGAATGACAATAAAAATCAACAGGATAAAAATTTGGGTCAAAAAGTAGCCCTTGCTCCACCGATGCCACAGCGTAAACTGAATAAAGAACGTAAAGATGTTCTAAAGGGATCTCAAAAATTTTCGCAGAGAGAAGAAGAACAAAAAGAAAAATTACAAGAGATAGCTAAGCAGGACAGGGAAGAAAAAGTTGCCAAAAAAGCGATGGAAATTGGATTTGCCTATGCAGACTTGAATATTATCCCTATTGATCCGCATGCCCTTGCATTGTTAAATAAGGAAGAAGCTATCGCGAATGGAATGGCTGTCATCTATAAAAAAAGAGAATCTATAAAAGTAGCGATAGAAAATCCTGATTCACAAGGGACATTGGCAATTCTCAATAAATTAAGAAAAAAGAATTTCCAAATTTCAATGTTTCTTGTTAGCCATACCAGTTTAGAAAAAGCATGGAAAAAATATGATAGCATCATTTCAAACATTTCAGAATCAGATGAAATCTCAGTTGACGAAAGCGATCTTTCTGATTTTGAAAAAGCGATTAAATCTATTAGTGAGTTAAAAGACAACGCCACAAAAATTCCTGTTACAGAAGCCATTAACACTATCTTCGCGGGAGCACTAAAAATGGGAGCTAGCGATATTCATCTTGAACCATCGAAAAATTCAGTAAGATTGCGTTACCGTATGGACGGCGTACTTCATGTCATTGCAAAACTTCCATTAGAATTTTATCCATACGCGGTTTCACGCATCAAGATGCTAGCAAAAATGAAATTAAATATTTCTAATATCCCACAAGATGGACGATTAAGCGTCAAGTTAGAAGATGGTGAAATGGATGTACGAGTTTCATCAATCCCGGGAGATTATGGAGAAAGTTTTGTGATGCGACTATTGAAACAGCAGTCAATCTCTCTCCAATTTGAAGATCTTGGAATTCAAGGGCGAGCATTAGAAATTTTAAAACATGAAGTAGAAAGACCAAATGGAATGGTTCTCACAACTGGACCAACTGGATCTGGAAAGACAACAACACTTTACGCTTTTCTCAATAAATTAAACACTCCTGAGAAAAAAATCATCACCCTAGAAGACCCTATTGAATATCGTCTAGAAGGAATTGAGCAAACTCAAATTGATAAAGAGGCAGGATACACATTCGCATCTGGGCTTCGTGCAATTCTACGACAAGACCCCGACGTCATACTCGTTGGAGAAACACGAGACGAAGAAACTGCAAACATAGCCGTGCAAGCAGCACTCACTGGGCACATGGTATTCTCAACTTTGCACACAAACGATGCTCCGGGAGCAATCCCCCGCCTCCTCAATTTGAAGATTGATCCAACTCAAATAGGACCTGCTGTAAATGCATTTATTGCTCAACGTCTTGTGAGAAAATTATGTCCAAAGTGCAAGCAAGAATACACTCCAGCAAAAGAAACACTTGAAAAAATTAGCAAAATTCTTTCTATCATATCTACATCTGCAAAAGTTTCCATTCCCGAAAACATTATTTCTCTATCCAAAAGTGTTGGATGCCCTGATTGCAATCAAACTGGATACAAAGGACGAATTGGAATATTTGAAGTTTTTCAAGTAACACCTGAAATAGAAAGATTAGCGACACAAGAACATATTGCAGTTTCAGACATAAAAAAATCCGCAATAAAAAGCGGCATGGTAACAATGTTACAAGATGGGATCCTTAAAGCACTTCAAGGTCAAACAACCTTGGAAGAAGTTTATAGAGTGACTGGAGAGGAAGACTATGTGTTGGAATTGTTAGATGAGGTTGCACCAAATACAGTAAAATAATAAATTTCTGTACTTCCCCGCGTGGGAACGTGATTAATTTCAAAATCAAAATTTCAAATTTCAAAAAAATACCAAACATCTCAGCCCGCGGGCTGATCACCCTACGGGGTGAAAATATCAAACCTAAAATATCTTTTTTAATTTAGTTTTGATATTCCTTTTTAATTTTTAATTTTGATTTTTTAATTTTGATATCGATATCCCGGATCTATAATATTTATTTTATTTAACAACCCTTCATCCCCAGTAATACTAAATAGCAGAATGTAAGCATCCCTATAATCCGGGGATTTTTTTATTGCTTGTTTTAATGTGAAAACTGCTAGATTTTTTTCTGAAATATCTATCAATACCTGTGCTAAAATTAATTCTCTATAAGCAGTTTTTTTCTGTTCTTTTGTTAGATTTTCATAAAAACCCTCTTTAGAATAACCCGAATAATACATAAGAAATTCTTGATTAAATTCCTTGTCCGAATTCAAAATAAGTTCTATAAGATATTGATAATACTGCCCTATTTCTGATTGATCTATCATAATTCCAGATTGTTTAAAAAATTCATTAGCACTCTTTGCCTTCCCTATTTTTGATTGTATAATCGCTTTTTGTAAATTTATTTTTTCTGCATTAATTTTACTCGTAGGAATAAAATCTAAAGTCTCTATCAAAGATCCTGCCTGTTCAATTTTTCCATACTCAACAAGGAGAACCACATCATCAATTTTATCAGTCACAACATTTGCAAGCCACCCATGAGCATAGTAAAAAATGTATCCACTGGTACTGAGTAGAAACAGTACTCCCACTAAACAAATTGATATTTTTCTGTAAAGTTTCGTCATACGAACATACTAACATATAAACATTTAAACATCCACATAATAAATCGTATCCGTGATCCGCGAACATCCGTTTCTCATCCGTGTTAATCCGTTATTTACAATAAAAATGAGATAGCTACAAAAGAACCACCTCACTCAATTCACTTCTTCTCACACAATCTATTATTAAACCTGTAGACAACGAAGAGTTTTCCGAGGAGAGATTTCGTAAGTCTTGTAAAAACAAGGAACCAAATCGTCCAATGTGCTAAGAGGAACTCCCAGTGAATTTAATATAAAAAAATACTAAAAAATTGTCCACAGATTAAAGAATAGATTGTCAATATTTATAAAGTGCATTATACACACATGTTGTATTTTTGTCAAGTTTTAAACCCCAAATTAGCACAAAATAGAACAAATGTTCACAAATCACTAATCTACATATTCGTGATTAGTGTTTATTCGTTCTACATTAGTGTCTATTCGTTCTTTTGCACAAGGCTTGACATTCCATTAAAAGTATGCTATGATGAGGCATT
>CAYZDR010000021.1:0-14842 GCA_964477425.1 uncultured Candidatus Saccharibacteria bacterium | reverse complement strand
ATATAATCAAGATTTTTATCTGTCCCTCCTGCAATTAAAATAATCTTTTTTTCACCAAAACTTCTCAACGCAGCAATTGTAGAATCCGGCATCGTTGAAGTCGTATCATTATAGTACTTTGCTCCATTAATTTCTTTAACAAATTCTAATCTCCCCGAAACTCCTCTAAAATTTTCCACTGTTTGTTTTATAATATTTTCATCAATCCCTAAAATTTTTGCCACTTGTACCGCCAAAGAAATATTCTGTAAATTATGTTCACCTAAAATTTTTACATCCCATTTTTTGAATACATCGTTTCCATCGCATATTTTTATTTTCCCAGACATTTTTTTATCATAATATTTCTTGATAACATTTCTTGTTTTCACAGGCATAATTAAAAAATCACTTTTCTTTTGATACTTAAAGATGTTTGATTTGTCTTTGAAATATAATTTTCTATCTCCTTTATAATAATTTAGATGATCATCAAAAAACGTGGTAAATACCGCAATATTGGGACTCATTTTATTATATCCAAACCCTTGCAAATTCCATGATGCCAATTCCATTACAATAATAGATCCGTCTTTGATTTTATTCAATAGAGGTAAAGTAGCTAATCCTTTTACATTGCCTCCCAAGAATACATTTTTACCACCAGCCTTAATAATTTCAAATAACAAATGTGTAACAGTAGACTTCCCACGCGTTCCTGTCACCCCAATGATTGTAATATCCTTAAAAAATTTCCTCGCCAATTTTTTAAAAAACGCGGCATCCATTTCAATGGGAATATTGTTTTTTCTTGCTTCTCTAATGTAAATGGAATCTAATGGAACGCCACTTGCTTTAATTATCAAATCCCTATTTCTGAAATCTTGTAGTCTATGTTTCTCTAAAACAAATTTGATATTTTTGAATTTCTGTAATTTCTTTATAGAAGATTTTAATTGCTTTTCATCTTTTAAGTCCGTAACAATTAATTTTGCATTCTGCTCCGCCAAAAATTTTACAACATTAAAACCGCCCCCTAAGAGGCCGAGTCCCATAACGGTAATTTTTTTGTTGTTGAAATAATTTTTTACCTGAATCATATTTGGTCACTAATAATAAAAACGCTACTTAAACAACTCCTTCACATCCTCCCATGTCAATTTCTTAAATAAATCTTGACTCTCACTTACAAGATTATCAAACAAGAACTTTTTTCTTTCTTGCAACTTTATAATCTTTTCCTCAATTGTCCCATTAGTAATAAACCTATAAACATTCACTGATTTAGTCTGACCAATTCTATGCGTCCGATCAACCGCCTGACGCTCAACACTTGGATTCCACCATGGATCAAAAATAATCACATTATCCGCAGAAGTTAAATTCAATCCTACTCCACCAGCCTTTAAGCTAATCAAAAAAACTTTTTTCTCTTCATTATTATTAAAATCATCCACCAATTCCTGCCTATTTTTAGTTTTTCCTGATAGATAATTATGTGGCACGCTTCCGAGTTCTTGGGATAAAATATCAAGCATTGTAGTAAATTGACTGAAAACTAAAACTTTCCTACCGCTTGAAACAATTTCATTTATCAACTCTCTAAACATGTTTAATTTTGCAGATTCATACTTAGTATAGTCATCTGTACGGAGTAGAAGATTGGGATGATTGCATACTTGACGAAGTTTTGTAAGCCCAGCTAAAATATGAATTTGCGATTTTGCAAATCCTTTTTCATCAACTGTCTTGAAAATTTCATTTTTAACATTTGCTAATATCTCTTGATATAAAATATTTTGTGATGGTTCAAGATGACAATAATTATACTGTTCTATCTTGGGTGGCAATTCTTTCAGAACCTCTTCCTTTGTTCTTCTCAACATAAAACATTCAATTTTCTTACGCAAATTTTTAAGAGATTCGCGACAATTTCGCTTCATGATAGGATTCTGGAATCTTGATACAAAAAGCTTATTCTGCCCTAAAAAACCTGGCATTAAAAAATCAAAAATTGACCATATCTCTGACACGCTATTTTCCAAAGGAGTACCAGTTAAGACAAGTCTGTAATCAGCATCTATTTTTTTGACCGTCTGTGCATTTTTTGTTTTATGATTTTTAATAAATTGCGCCTCATCCAAAACACAATAATTAAACTTTATTTTATGTTTCTCATAATAATCAAAATCCCTCTGCATAGTAGAATAAGATGTTATAACCAAATCATACTTGGAACTTTCTTTAATTTTTTTCATACGTTCAGATTGCATTCCATCAAGAACGATAGCCTTAAATTTAGGTGTGAATTTTTCAACTTCTGCAATCCAATTATACAGAAGAGTTTTCGGACAAATTACAATTGAAGGTTTTTCTTTATTCCTGTTCATATTAAGAAGTGCTAATGTCTGCAATGTTTTTCCTGTTCCCATATCATCAGCTAATATTCCACCAAAACGATATTTACGCAAAAAATAGAACCAATCAACCCCATCTTTCTGATAATCACGTAAAATTCCATCAAAGCGTGCAGGCAATTTTACCTTCTCAACAGACTTCCCACTCTTCACT
Source organism: uncultured Candidatus Saccharibacteria bacterium (assembly GCA_964477425.1). Taxonomy (GTDB): domain Bacteria; phylum Patescibacteriota; class Minisyncoccia; order CAYZDR01; family CAYZDR01; genus CAYZDR01. The sequence continues at coordinate 12,292 of CAYZDR010000021.1, read as the reverse complement.
TCATGCATAAACGTTTTGAAACTTTCGCTCAATTTACCTTTATAATATTCTGAATTTTCAAACAGCGCCTCAATTTCTGGAGCATGATAAATACGCCCTTCAAATTTATTATTCTCACTTTTATAGAAAGCTTCCAACATAAGGATAAATCTCTCAAGCTCCTCCTCATTTGAAACTTTCCAAAGTCTACCTCCGTCTAATTTTATATATCCATTTTTAACTTTTCCCTTTACATAGTTTTTCAAGACATCTAAATTTATTTTGTCCTCCCCACAATAGCAAGCAACATCAAAACTTAACCAATCATTTTCGGTATTCAGATCAACGTCAAAATCGGCATTAAATTTATTTTCTACAAGATCAGGTTTGTCACGAACATATTCTATCCTATAGTTTAGCTTTTCAAGATTAGGTAAATTTTTATCAATAAATTTGTAAATATCTTTTTCTTTTCCTAATTTACACTTGATACTTCTTCTAAATCCATACTCTTGGCAATTTGACAATATAGTTTTGTAAGTGCTAATTTCTAATCTTTTTCTAACGGGTGCATAAGAAATATTATCTCCATCCATATCAATCACATATTTATCTGCCCCCCATCTATTAAAAGTATTCCCCTCTCTGTTATATGAACGATGTACAGATTTTGCAACATCAATTTTTTTAATTCCATAATCTACCATCGCCTTTGCTTCTAAAGTATCATTTTCACTATCATAATCTATTATTATGCACTGTTCGGCTAAGTTAAGTTTTTGAATATTATAATGTTTCTCAAGGTTAGTTGAGAAATCAAGATACTTAAAGCTTATATCTAAAATTTTATTTAAGTTTACTATTTCATCTTCTGATAAATCTGTTTTGTAAGAATCCCTTTGATATGTAAAATAATAGTTTTCTTTGTACGCTCTGTTTATTATTGACATAAGAATTGCTGGCATCTTCACAAAGCTAATTTTATTCCATTCTAAAACGACGAGTCCTTTTTCAGATTCAAGAAGTTTAAAAAGTTTTCTATTAAAATACGATTTGTCTAACTTAAAACATATTTTGTCATTTTCTTCGTCGTATATATCTTTTTGCTTAACAAGTTCTGCTTTTAATTTCTTATTATTTTTTGATTTCTCTACAAAACATAACTCATTTTTTTTATCTTCCTCTTCCCAATAAATTGGCAAAGCTGATTTTTGTAATAATTCAAATAGCTGCCAATATTTGTTTCCGTCATAATAAGGGCTGTACATCTCAAGCTGTTTAAATACTTTCTTATGTGCATCGCTTAAATTTTTATCAAACATCATTACCTCACGTGCTGATAATCTATAATTTTTTCCACTTATGATTTCAAATGATAAATAATCCAATGTATCAGACAGGATAATACGGTAATTCCCTAATTTATTATTTGGCAGATCAACTTTTCTTTCATCCATATTCCACCGAGAGCTAACTTTATGTAATTCTTGATCTTCGTTCAAATGATCTATTATTTCATTCAACCCATAATCATCATATTTTTCTATAGCATCGCAATAACGAGAAATAAAATATAGTCCAAGAGCAATAGAATGTTTGCAATAAGAACCATATGGACAGGTACAATTTAACCCACTGAATTCATCTTTCTGTATGTCAAAATTTAATTTACTTGTATAATCTCTAGTTCCGCTAACTCGTCCTTCAATCAAAATTTTGTTCGCCCTAGCAGATACTTTAATACTTTGGACATATCCTAAATTATAATAATTAAGACCTCTGTTATAGATCATATATTCTGCATTCTGTCGTAGATTTTTCTGCAAATTTTCCCTAATATCTAATATTTTCATGACATTAATACTACCACATTTCCCCATATTTATCAAATAAAAAAAGTTGTTACGTAACATGCTACGTAACAACGTATATACGTACTTTCTACTCCAGCTCTCTAACCCTCTGCATTATTTTATCAGCAGCTACTCTATAATCATCATTATTATTTGCTACATCTTTGTAATAAAAAGGAGATCCGAAAGTTACTGAAAACTTTGGAAAGAAAAACTTTCGCTTTTCTCTTTTGATTGCTAAAGGTAAAATCTGAACACCGCTATGTTTAGCAAGACATGCAATTCCAGGACGTGCTTTGTAATCACTTGGTTTTACTTTTTTCAATTTACCCTCTGGAAACATCTGTATAATTTGACCTCTTCCTAGAATTCTAAAAGATGGTGCCAAAAGTTCTTCCAAAGGTTTCCCTGTCCATTTCTCAATTGAATAGCTTCCATTTGCCCTCAAAAACAATTCTAAAAATGGAATCTCCATATAACTTTTGATAACCATAAAACGTGTTGGAGGATAGGTCATGTAATTAAAAAATGGGAAAGAACTTCCCACTACCCAACCATCTATTTTGCTTGTGTGATTTGAAATTATTATAAACGACGCCTCGGCACCAACAACTTTTTCCTTACCTTTCACTGAAAGGCCCATAAAAATTCTCATTATTATCTCGATGGGAAACCGAGATATTTTCTGTGTGAAACCGGGTAGGGTCATATCTGTCTCCTTCCGGTTGTTAAGAAATTATTCAAATTTAATATTTAATATTCAATATTCAATAATCATATTGTATAAATCACGCTGTGGAATGTTACGATCATATTCAACCCACGAAACAACAGGCAAAGAATTATAGAAACTTATAGTTGAACTAACTATTTCAATTTCATCTTCATCAATAGGTACAGTTGATACTGAATAAGTAAAATCGTTCTGCACTCCTTCTTCGCTTATCTTTGATAATGTCCACGATTGATAATCAGTAATATCTGAATGTTCAAAGATCATGTATATCTCCTCATTAAAAATTTGAATATCTTCAATATGTTTATATTTTCCCTCTACAAAAGAATATTGAGGAGAAAATTTATCTATTTCCGTATATTGTATGCCTCCGCTACCTTTCCAATAAATTGTCGGTTCCCCACCCAAAATAGTTATCTTGGGATTGTTTGCATAAATATTATCATCTATACTTGACCAATCTTTCCATGTTTCATCTTCATCCCCTATTTCAACCTCCGCCCATTGAAGAATATTTTGTGGAGCATCCATTCCTTTGTTAAAATACCACGTAAAATACTGTTTGTTATTATCTAAATCTACTACTGAATGCACTTCACGTTCACCTCCAGAATGTCCATTCAATCCTGTAGGAGTAAACGTTCTAATGTTTGAAGTGCCATCAAAATTCTGTGGATCAATATCTAAAATTCTAATTCCCTTGTTGCCATCTTTATCTTCCCCACTCCAAGCAACTCTGACTTTCTCATTCACAAATTTCATATCTATACTATAGCTTTTCTGTTTCCCATCTTCAGTAACATTGATTACCTCAAAATTATCATCATTTATTTCTACTCCACTATCCAAAATTGTAAGATCAGCTTTTGCAATAAATAAATCAAAAATATCAGTATTAGGGCTTACGTTTCCGACTTTCTCTATCCATGAGAAATATACCACATCATTAACAATCAATAACTGTAAATGCTTTTTTGCCCACCCATCACAGTACAATTGCTTATAGCTAAAACTTTCTTCTTTAGCGTCTGGAATGTTTGATTTTCCGAAAGCAAGACAATAATCAAACTTCCAGAATGATTCTGTCCATGCATAATAAAGTTTACTATCATAAATAACTGTTTGAAGATACCCTCTATAACGTCCGTATTCGGCAACTTTTATCGGAGTGTTACTAATAAAATCTGGCTCATCAGGTACATCAGGTACATCAGGTACAGATTCAACTGGATAAGTTGTACTATTTATTGCTTGCGGTGTTCCTAAAATATCAAACCCATCTGCATCTTTTCCATTTATATGTATTGTATCATTAGATTCCCAATTTGTCGAAATATTTCCTAAAACAGTAGAATCTATCCTTTCCATAGTCTGTTTAGTATCGTTGTCACCCTTAAACCAACCGTCTAAACAATCTACCTCATCAATAATATTTTCATCAGGATCTAAAAGTAAAAGTTTTTCTCCACTATTCTTTAACCTATATTTGAATGCCGAAATAAAATCTGCATCAATATCATTAACTGTGTTATCATCGTCCTCTTCTATTAAATAATACGTTCCTGCTTCAATTATAGTATCGTCAGCTTCTGAAAAAATTAATTCTAGTTGTCCCGCCCCGTCAATTAAAGTCCATCCCGTTAAATTAATCTCATTATCAGTATTATTATAAAGCTCTATCCATTCATCATACTGACCATCAACATCGACAGCATTTGTTCCCATCCATGCAATTTCATTTATAACAACATCTAATACTGTATATACAACTGGATCTGAGTATTCACAACCTTCATTACACGTAGCATCTGCATTATAGTTTTCAGCAGTTATATCAGTACAGCCATAAACACTTAAATCTGGTTCTAGCTCAGGTTCCACGACAACAGGAGGAGGGGCACTAAAAGTCACCGTTGGAGAAAATGGTAATTGATTAGTCACAACTTTATTTGTAGACACATCATCATTCACTACTTTATCCACGTTTGATATTAAATTATTTATCACTTTCAAAGCACTTGTCCATGGATTTACTCCTTGTTGGATAAGACTTGCTAAAGAAATTGACTGTGAAACTTTATTTTCCACTACAACAACATCCTGCTTTTGAACATTCACACTCCACGAAGCAGAATTATTTCCTAACTTATAAAATTCATCTGCATCTTGATAAACTGGTGTCAACCTCAAATTATAAATCCCAGAATTCGCAGGAGCATTAATCTTGAATCCAAGAGTGATAATATCTCCATCATTTACGGCAACACTGTTTGCCGTCGGCCTCAAACGAGTGACCCATGATCTATGAAAAAACGGACTATCTGCCCGCTCACCATTGATCTTTTTTGTTGTAATATTCAAGGAAACTTGGTCTCTATCCCAACTATCAACACCTGTATTTTTTATTCTCACCCAAAGTTCAGCAACCTCATTACTATTCATAGAAACATCCGTGCTCTTTCCAACAATTTCCCCATTAAAAACAAAATCATCTCCCTCTTGAATGTCATCTTTTTCTACAATTTCCACAGGCAACAGTTCATCTAAAACCTCTCTATTTCCTGGACCATGCGAAAGCAGATCTTTATATTTTGAGCCTAAACTATTCTGCACAAAACCCGTCGTCGAATCAACAAAAGAGCTAACTGTATTCTCAACTGCTTCTTTCCCCTTATATACAACCGTCGCCACATCTTTGAAAAATCCAGTGAATCCACTCCAAATCGACTTTGGCTTTTTAGTAAGTCTTGCCTCCTCAACTTCTTCAAAAAATATTTCTATCACCCTCGCCCCGTGCGAAACCGCCTCTGGACCAAGTATCTGCCAATAGTCAGAATAGACATTGCTATCAAGGTAATAGTCAGTAGATAAAATATCGTATTCTACACGGGCTAATAAATACTCCTGTTGATTAACATTATACACCAAATAATTATATTTGAAATCTCCGAGTTGTTTTGATGTTTTTTCTAATTTCAATGAATTAATTTTACTACTATCAATACTATCTGTACTAAAAAAATTTGCATTAGTAAAATTTGCGATATCTTTCATGCAATCATCTAAGTTTGAGCAATTAGAAATATTATTATTAAAAACATCTTTTCCGTTATCCATAACCCATTTTTCAAAAGGATCTCCTAAAAACATATGGTCATCTCCACGAACGTGAGCAGGAACTGCCATATCTTCAACTAAATGCAAAATATGTCCCAAAGATTCAAATGCTTTTTCTTCATCTCCATCTAAATAAGCATACTTTGCTTGTTCCCATGTAAAATCTCCTCCCATTGCTGGAATAGTTTGTTTTGTAGAATTATGTGCCCATTCTAAAGCAGTATCAGCTCCGGGGATAATTGGTTTATTTGTTATCGGATCATAAAAATGATTAAGACAACGAGTAGCTGGATTATCTTCTTCCACCGCTCCTTTTTGAATCCATCCCAATTGCTTATCACTTAATTTCTCATCCTGATTTTTATTATTGTAAACCCAACCAGACATTCTTGCTAAATCATTATGTGTCTTTGGTCCATCAAAAGCATCACTTGATGATGTGAATATAAAAACAGTTGCTGTCATTACAACAAATAAAAATATAATTAAACTAAACTTTATTTTTTTCATAATTTTAATTGTCTGAACCTGGATTAAGTGAGATTAAAAGGATTTCCAAGATTCAAGATTACATGTTTCCGTAAAAGTTTCTTCGAAACTTTTACACCGTCGTCGTCAATCCTGAAATCCTGAATCCTGTTTAATCTGAGAAATCCTACTTAATCCAGGTTCAGACAGTTCATCGTCGAGAGGAATCAAAAACTCTCTATCTGCCACTTATCATTAAACGTTTGAGCAAATGACAATCTATCTGCATAACTCACTCCATTTTCTAATCTTCCTCCTTCATAATAAACAGTCTTTTTGATAGCACACAGATAATCAGAACAATCGTATTCATCATCTCTTTGTAAATTTATCGGCAAAGCATTTACTATACTGTAATACGTCTCACCCTCTTTAAAATATTCACGAATTTTATATTCATACTCATCTCTTTTCAACACAAAAACAAACGACAACGCTTTATCTAAATCCTCTTCAAGCATTGCTGACTTAAATCCTTCATATGCTTCCTCTGGAGAATCTGCTCCACCTTTATCTAATTTGAACCGCGCACGAAAAGTCATTTGATAACTATCTTCTTTATACTGCAACATTTTTGCTTGCATCCCCTCATCATATTTCCCAGTAAAATACAACGCACACAAAATTAACACACCGAAACCGATAACCAAAACCAATGGTTTTACATAAGGTTTATTCATATTGAGTTTTTAATTATTATTTGTTATTTTTAATGCTTATCTTATTTTTCTTCCTGAACCGGCATCATTTCGGTAACCATCCAATCGCCAGAATCATTCCTTGCAAAAGATATTTTGTAAAATGGACTTTTATAATAATATTCCAGTCGTGTTTCTATTTCTTCTGAGGTTTCTCCATCTCGGCTTGGCATATCTTCCGGTTTTATTGATCTTTTAACGATTATCCAAATTTCCTGCAAGTCGTTTTCTTTTTCCGCCTCCCACCAATTATTCTGAACAGAAGATTCTATCACGTCGCTAAACAAGCCACTAGGACCCTCTTTTGCTAAATTTTCTACAGAATACCTAAAATCTTCTTTTTCCTTTTCTGACCATCTTGCAAATAATTTATGGTTTGGTCCTTGTTCTACAATCTCCCACAAAATATTATTCAACGCTCCTGGAAGACCGAATTGCTTTTGCGAGATCAACTGAAAATTATTTTTATCTAGACTGTATTCATAAATTTCTTCAGCTTGCATATGTGGACAAACATTGCATTCAAAACCAATGGGATTCATATCAAATTTCTCTCCTTCTATTTTAATCTCCATTCTGTTATTACCATTTTTATCGGAAAGGGTAAAAATTGGACGAATAAATTCTGAATTATCAAAGATTTGATTAAATTCTCCTTTTTCGTATTGATATACTGCCATTTTATTCCCCCATCTACCATAATTATAATACAAAATTATTTCAGGAATAATATCATTTGTTAAATCTCGTAATTCAATGCGCGCTGAATAAAGTCTCTCTATTTCTTTTTCTATCAGATAAAATTTATCAATAATTTTATCAATAACCAAAATTTTAATGAACTCATGATTTTGAATATCTTCTCTTATAAAAACAATTTCATTTTCTCCATCATTATCAATATCACCAACCTTAGGATCCAAAAAATCAAAATATCTCATGGCATCCAAAAATTGTTTATTTGATTTTGTATTTTCTACAATCTCACTAAAATAATCAATAGCGAAATATTCTATGCTGCAGTTATGTTCATTCCCCGCATTTATATTATCGCAAATCTCTACAGATTCCTTGAATACTTCTCCATGGTAATATTGATCTTTTTTATATTCTTCTAGCCCATCCAAAAATGATTTTTCAGCTGGTTCATTAAATAAACTCTTATACCCATAATTACTAACATCGCTTGCAATTTCTTCATCGCCCTGTGAGATATCATTAGCGCCTTTATTTATTTTATAGCCAGTCATTGTTGCCGCTCCAGTAATAAAAACCATTCCAATTAAAATCAAACTTAACGACATACCAAAACCTTCTTTAACTTTTTCCCATAAAGTATTCCCGTGTGGATCTTTACCATCTTTATAGATTCTCCAAATATAATCTACATATTCCGCTGTACCTGGACCATAACCTAAAATTGCATCTTTCCAACTCCGCCAATATCGCTTTTCACTATAGGTTATGCCCTGCGCTTTATGATATAGCCATCTAACTCCCCAATATATGCTATTTTGAATTGTCTTAACTTGAGCTTCGCCTCCATAATCTAATACTTCCTCCACGCCATTCTGGATTTCATATTCTCTTGCCACTTTATCAGTCGTAGGATCAATCCATCTATCATTATTAAGTGTATGGAGAGCGGGATCTTTCTTGTGACCAACTTGCATCACATCAATTTCACCTCCTCTTTCATATCCAACTCTGCTTTCCTTATATATAATCGCTTTGACTAAATTATAATCTAACAGTTCTTTTGGTGGATATTCTTGTTTTTGAAAGAAGTCATTCCAATAATCAACAGCTTCTATTATTTCATTATCGAATCTATTATAATCTTCTTTTCCACCAATGCCATGGAATTTATCATACTTTTGAATCTTGTTCTCTTCTTTAATTTCCTCGTGTTGTTCATTTTCTTTAGTTTTTTCTAAATTCATTGTGACTTCGTTCAACGTTGGCATCCTATCTGCCCAAAATTCAATGTAATGATTTGATTTATTAAGGTTCAAATGAAATCGTCTGGTGCTAGTCTTGCCCTTTAGCTGTCTTCCATGCCAAAACCAATTCTTCGCCCACCAATTTCCAGATTTACACTTTTGAATTTTGTGATTTATTATTATCTTTACATCATCGCTATCTAAGAATCTTTTATTGCATATTACAGATACATCAAGAATACTTAATGGAAGGTTTACCAAAGCTAATGTTACCCATGGTCTTCTATTCCCATCTTGAGCTTGTTTATTTAAATTTAATGTGAACTTCTTTGGATTTTCTATTCTATTAATTTCAGGTTCTTTATCAAGGACTGCTCCTCCTTTAGGAATAAATGTTAATATATGTTTTCCGGCTTTCAGCTCTATGATAAAGATGACTGTTTTAGATAATCCTTTTAATCTTGTTCCATTCCATGTTAACGGAATGTCATAATATTGTGATCTCTTTTCAGCTGGTATTTCTCTTAATTTAATACCGTCAATCTCTACCTTTAGATCTTCTCCTCCCTGTAGGCCAGAACGTTTTTCATTATTGCAAGATGCTACGATTGATATAGCATGGATTCCAGATTTTGAGACATCAAATTTGTATTCAAAATTTTCTGTTAATTTTTTATGCATTTTGGTTGCTTGCTATGTGTTACAAGTTATGTCAGCCCGCTGGCTGATCACCCTGCGGGGTGAAGTTATGAGTTCTATATATACGACCTATACTCTCTTTTCTTCTTCGTAAAAATCAATCCTAAAATCGGTAAAACTATCCAGACAAACTGAGCTGTTGACCCAGAAAAAATTGTACTCATTATTGGGAAAGAACTTGCAATTATTTCTTGAGCAAAAAATGACATTACGATAGTTGTAATAAGACCGATTTGAAACACACTGAAAATTATAGTTTCAATCCATGACCCCTCTGTTGAAGCTCTGAAAATAGAAGCAAGCCCAGACCTTGTTAATGTGACAAAGAGGAAAAGTAGAGCTACAACAAAAACTGCAACTTTTATTGGAACGTTCTTTAGAACGTTCCATGACACGTTCCATGGGAAAAATATCGCAACAAGAGCAGACATATAAATACTTGATATAATAACCATAATTCTCGCTCTTCCCAAAGTTATCCCATACAAAAAAACTGCTCCAATTAGCAGTATTATTAAAAACAAATCCCACGACGGAGATGCCCAATTCATTCTCCCCAACCCAGCGCCTGCAATTCCTAAAGATGCAAGACCCTTCCCCGCCAATTCTTGTATTGTGTTTAAAATTTGATTCATTATTTTAATAAGAATTATGAATTAAGAATATAGAATTAAGAATCTTAGATATTTTTTACTGTCACTTACTATTAGTTTCAAGTGGCTACAATTTGTAGCCACTTGGTTTTCCTCTTTTATTAGTTTACCATAACAACAATTAAATCTACCAAAAATCCTATAATTAATCCGGAAATACCTAATGCAATCATAAGAATGTATAGTGGTACAAAAGAACAATGTCCCAAACTAAAAAAATTTCTTATACTATTACTAATTGGCGCCGATGGTCCGCCAACATTTATAAAAAAATCATAATCATATGACCAAACAAGAACTCCAGTAACTCCACCTATTATCATATACTTTAACCAATTTCTTTTTACATATTTGGCTACTTTAACTATTATAACACTAATAATAAGAATTTGAAACACAGGAATTAACAAAAATAAAAACATAGGAAATCGTCCTAAAAATACAGCAACCACTATCGTAATTATAATACCTCGTCTTAGCCAATTTGGTTTTCTTTGCCACCACTCTTTAATTGCCATAAACTTAAATTATTATTCAACTATTTTTATTATATCACGTTTTATTTTAACCTTTTTAGACTAGCGCCTTGTAACTGCTTTGAATTGCTTGAAGAAACAACTTTTTTTCCAATTTTTTGTTCAATATCTTTTCTAGCCTTACCTGCAGTTTTTCCTTTCTTCGGGTTCAAGATATTGAACCCCTACATAACACCATTCGTCGTAATTGATCATTGATAATTGTACATTGATAATTGATTACCTACATCCCAATGGCGACGAACTTGTTTCTCATGAAACAATACAACTGTTTTATCTTTTTTTGGCATGTTTATTATTGATTTTATTATACCACTTTTTATTTTTTATTCAAAATATCACACTATCAGCGATTCAAAATCATTGTATAATTTCTCTATCATTTCAATAATTTTTTTGTTTTTACGAATCAATGCAACGATTTTGTTTATTTCATCGGCGACTTCTTTGGGATAATTTATACCCAATGTAAATTTAATAATAGATTCTGGATCTGGTTTTCTTTGAAAGTATTCTTGTAATACAGAATGCCATTTTTTTAGATCTTTTTCTGCAATTCCATAGTTTTTCTCAGCAGGTAAGATTTCATCTAAATAGTTTATATATACATTCCAGTCTTTTATGTGGCTATAAAGTAATTCACCTTCTAATGCTTTTAATGCTGGCTTAATGTATTGCGATTCAGGACATAAAGAATAAATATCATTTTCAATAACAAATTTATCTCTTGTAACGTCTAAAATTGAATGAAATTTTAATCCTGCAAAAAAAGATTCTTCGTTTTGCAAATCGTTAATAGATAAACCATTAAAATGAGTCTCTGCTCTTTTTATTACTTTTAAGTATCTGATATCTGGGAAAAGTGTGCCAATAAAAAAATCCCTCCTTGTTTTGTCTCCAAAGAATTTATCAAATACTTTTTCTGTTAGAACGATGTGGGTTATTGGTGTTGCCATGGTTTTTTGGGTTATTTATTTAAATTTTTTATATTACTATTGACTTATTAATAATAGTATGCTATATTTAATTATCTTATTCTTTAACAATTACATATAAAATCAACAAGAGGAGAGTGTCATGACCAATTTAATCAAAGTTAGACCATCAGAAATTGATACTAAAAATGATTTAATGGGTAGCGAATTCGAAAAGTCCGAAAAAGAAACCATTGCACGCAACATTATCATCATTTCACGACAGAATAACAATCAATGGTTTAGCTTCTCATGGGAAGATTATTGCAATCGTTGTAGTCATAGTCCAACCGGTTCGGAATATTCTATACTTAACGAATTCGTTCGAGAAGGACTACTTGATTTTATTAACGATAAATATAATGTCAAAGACGCATTTATCGCTAAGCTCTGGAAATTTGTTAAACCTTCAAAAAACTGAGTAAGACTTGTTAAGTTTAACTAAGTTTAACCCATAGGACCCCATATGATAACATCAAGGGGTCCTTTTCTTTTTCAAAAATCATTCCTCTAAAGATTAATAGGCTCTAGACCAGATAACTAATTCTTAAAATTCCAAATTAGGATATTCCAGAG
>CAYZDR010000020.1:12128-15101 GCA_964477425.1 uncultured Candidatus Saccharibacteria bacterium | reverse complement strand
ACACTACTATCTACAATCCTCCCTTGCGATAAAAGCGCTTGAGTGTAGAAATAATAAGTTCCAGAATTTAGTGTTTGAGGGATTCTAATATTGAAATACTTTTTGAATTCATTCTTAGGAGATAAATTTGGGATAGAAGACGATCCTAAAATTTCCTTGGTTTGATTATTTATTAGACGAACTGTAAAAATTTCATCAGGATCAATTTCTTCATCAGATGAAACTATAATAGTTGCATCTAGTGGAAAAACAATTTCTTGAGGGAAAGATAATGATACAGAAAAATTTTGTTGGCTAATTTGATTATCTGAAACAGTAGAACCAGAGACATTAATATCAACTTCATCCTCTGCTGAATTATAAACTGTGTCAAAAATTACAGTTTTTATAGTATGTGATCCATTTGAAGTTGATGTTGGGATTTGAAAATCTGTGGAGAGTGGGAAATTTGAGATAGATTGGATTAATTGCCCATCAAGAAATATATTAATTTCCTTTGGTTTTAGTTTAGAATATGTATCGGCAGATAATAAAATATTAGATCCTGCATTTACACTTTGCCCATTTCTTGGATTTGTAATAGTAATATTTGGCTGATTTTCTACTGTGTGCACATCATCATATTCTTCTGGAATTTCCTCTATATATTCATTTTCTATTCCCCATACTTGGACAGCATTTTCCCAACTTTCATACTGAGAATCGTCGGCTGGATTTTCTGGTGGGGGATCATTGGGGTTATCTTTATCAATATAGTGCAAAATACAATGTACTCGCTTTAATGTTTTTTCCTCAATTAAATATTCTGGAGTAAACTCAGTTGCCAATTTCTTTGAGATTGAATCAATTCTGTAAATAGTTGGATCCTCTATTGTTCCACTCAAAACTGGATTACTATTTTCTATTATTTCTGGTTTTGTAAAATTTTCTACTACTGTGCCTTCAAGCGCTTTTTTCATAAAGTCATTCCAAATAGGTGCAGCAGCAGAACTTCCACCAGCGCGTCCTTTCATCGGAGTATTATTGTTATTCCCAGACCACACGCCAGCCGCTAATGAAGGTGTGTACCCAATTGTCCATGCATCTCGGGCATCATTTGTTGTTCCTGTTTTAGCCGCCGCAGGACGATTTCCTAAATAAAGTTTGCTCCATGCTCCAAAAGCAGGTGTCCTCGCTACATTATCTGACAAAACATCTGAAATCATTCTTGCGTGTTGAGGATCTAAAACTCGTTGTGGAGAATTATTGGCTTCAAAAATAATATCCCCATATCTATCCTCTATTTTTAAGACAGAAACCACTGGATTTTTTATTCCATCGTTTGCCATCACTCCATAAGCAGACACAATTTCTAAAAGTCTAACCTCTCCTCCTCCCAAAACTAAAGATAGCCCATACCTTTCATGATCTGTGAGTGATGAAATTCCAAGTTTTTTTGCTAAATTAAAAGTTTCACGTTCACCAGCCAAATAAAGTGTTTTAACAGAAACGACATTTTTAGATAGCTGTAAGGCAGATCGCATTGTGATCGGTCCGATATAAGTGTCATCATAATTATGTGGAATATACTCATTAAAATCAGTTTCAACATCAAACAAAACTGTCTCAGGTGTGTATCCCTTTTGAAATGCTGTTAAATATGCAAATGGCTTAAAGGATGATCCCGGCTGTCTCAAACTAAGTGTTACATTAACGTTCCCATCATTTTCTAAATCAAAATAATCACGAGATCCAACCATTGATAGAATTTCTCCAGTTTTAGGATCAATGGCGATAAGAGCAGAATTTTTAGCTCCATATTTTATTTCATTATTTTCAGCACCTACACGCACTGCTTCCTCTGCAATTTGCTGTTTATCCCAATCCAATGTGGTATAAATTTTTAGCCCACCTTGCTCTACTTCATTTTCTCCAAACTGATCAACAAGTTGTTCTTTTATATACATCACAAAATGTGGGGCAAAGATTCCTTGTCCTAATTCTGAAAAAACTGGTTTTTCTTCTATCGCCTGCATATATTCCTCTTCTGTAATATATTGGAATTCTTTCATTTTATCTAAAACAAGCAATCTCCTTGTTTCCAAACTGTCGGTGTGTGTTCCATATGGTGAATAATAAGTAGTAGCCTTTGGGAGTGATGATAATGTTGCCGTTTCTGAAATAGTTAAATCTTTGGCTGGTTTTCCAAAAAAGTGTTGGCTAGCTGCTTCTATACCATAAACATTTGAGCCATATGGAATTTCATTTAGATACATTTGTAAAATATCATCTTTGGAAAATTTTCTTTCAATTTCAATAGATAAGATTGCTTCTTTAATTTTTCGTGAATATGTTTTTTCTTTTGTTAAAATAGCGTTTTTAACTAACTGTTGAGTGATTGTTGATCCACCTTGTCCCCTTGAACCGTTGATGACATTTCTATAAGCAGCACGCAAAATTCCCATGATATCTATTCCATGATGTGTGTAAAATTTATCATCTTCAATTGCCACTACAGCATTTTTAATATAGTCAGGTAATTCATTTATATCAATCATCGTCCTCTTTTGTTCACCATGAATCTCATAAAGAAGATGTTCTCCCGTGCGATCAAATATTTTAGTTGATTCAATAGGCTCTCTTTCTAGAAGTTTATTAGGATCAGGAAGATCTTTGGCAAAGTAGGCAAATCCAGCGACAGAGCAGAGAAGTCCCAAAAGTGATAAAACAAAAAAAGCGCCAATAAGATATTTTAACGCTCTATAAAGCTTTTTCCCACGATTTTTCTGTGTTTTCTGTGATCTCTTTGAATTTTTAATTATTACCTTTTTCATATCCTTATTTTAAGGTAAAATAGTGTTTTTGTCTATGCGGGGTATAATTTTATGAGCAGAGACTGTGATAGAAGAATATAGAATTAAGAATTAAGAATGCATACAGTATCGTCGTTGCTTAATTCTTAATTCTATATTCTTAATTCTGTGCCAGTGTGGC
>CAYZDR010000020.1:0-12028 GCA_964477425.1 uncultured Candidatus Saccharibacteria bacterium | reverse complement strand
ATTATTCCTCCCCCTATCACTATTACATCTGGATTTAAAAAACTAATAATATTTATTATCCCAATTTCAAGATATTTCGCCATTTTATTGATTGCTTCAATAGAATTAAGATCTCCTTTTTGAGACATTAATTCAATTTCTCTCGCTGTTTTGTTCTTTCCAGTAATCTCTAAATAATTATTTTCTATTGCCTTACATGAAACAAATTGTTCCAAACATCCATAATTTCCACACGGACATTGTTTATCGTGGCTCAAATCTACGACGATGTGTCCAAATTCTCCTGCAAATCCTTGTGATCCTGTAAAACTTTTTTTATCTATCACAATTCCACCTCCAATGCCAGTTCCAATTGTAATTCCAATAACAGTGTTGAAATTTTTACCAGCTCCATATTTCGCTTCAGCGAGTGTGAAACACTGAACATCGTTTGCAACTGTGGCATTTATATCAAACTCGTTTTTAATATATTTTCTTAAATCAAAATCATTAAGAAACTGTAGGTTAGGGGAGTATACTATTTTTCCAGTTTTGTTAATAAGTCCAGCGCATCCAATACATATTTTATTTATCTCATTACTTTTTTGATATTCTGTAATTATATTTTTTAACGTGTTCAAAAATTGCTCTTTATTTTTTGGAGTTTCTGTTTTCTGAAAGTCTGAAACTTTAGGAGTGTCTCCCAACTGCACAATTCCAGAAGCAATTTTTGATCCACCGATGTCTATTGATAGTGTCATGGTTTTATTTTTTAGTTTGTTTAATAATCTCTGTATAAATTTTTTCATATCCATCAGTCATTTTTTCCACTGTGAAATTTTCTTCAACTCGTTTTCTACAATCTTCTTTTGAAATTTTATCAATGTTTTTTATTGCATCAATCATTTCTCCTTCTGTTTTTACTATAAATCCAGTTTTTTTATCTTCTATAACTTCAGATATGGCTCCTCTGTCAAAAGAAATAACAGGTATTCCACACGCCATCGCTTCTATAAGAGTTATTCCAAACGCTTCATTAACATCAATAGGATGTAATAAACATTGCGCATTTTTTAACAATTCAATTTTTGTTTCAAAATTAGCTTCCCCTATGTATTTTATTTGATCGTTATCTATAAACGGATCAACTTTTTCAGATAAATATTTTTTATCAACATCTGATTTTTTACCTGCCAAAATTAATTTCATTCCAAGTTTTTTTGCGACTCTAATTGCAACATCAGGTCCCTTTTGCGGAGTGAGTCGTGCCAAAAATAGTAGATAATCTTGTTTATCAGCATTAAATAGAAATCTTTTTAGATCAATTCCATGATAAATATATTCTTGCCAGTTAACATCTATTAATTTTTGCATTGCCTTAGAAATTGTAACAAAGTTTGCAGTATTTTTATATTTTTCAATAACTTTCTTTTCATGATCAAATAATTCCCCGTAATCAAGTAAATGTATTGAAGGAGTTTTTATTAAATCAGAAAAAATAAGCGATCGAAAACTGTTATTGCAGTGTATAATGTCAAAGTTACTTGATTTACTAAAAGCATTGGCGATATTAAGATATTCTAGTGGGTCAGAAAAGCCATTAACAAAATGAGTATCAGTAATTGACTCAAGTTTAGCGGAAGTTTTAGAATTTCCACTTGCGAATAGAGTGACGTCGTGATTTCTTTTTACCAATTCCTCGGTTAAATATCCGACAAAAGCCCCAGTTCCCCCAGTAGAAGTATAAGAAACAGGTTCCCATAATGTTGATACTATTGCGATCCTCATTTAGTTTTTATTATTTGCTTAAAAATTTTATCATATTTTTCTGCCATTTTTTGAATAGTGAAACTTCTTTCAATATGTTGGCGACATATTTGACGATCAATTTTATCTATATTTTTTACAGCATCAATCATTTCTTTTTCTGTTTTTACTATAAATCCAGTTTTTTTATCTTGTATAATTTCGGGAAGTGCCCCTCTATTAAAGGCAATTACAGGTGTCCCACATGCCATAGATTCTATAGCTACTAATCCAAATGGTTCTTCCCATTGAATAGGCATAAGAGTTGCAATCGCTTTTTTTAATAAGTGGTTCTTTTCGTTCATATCTACTTCGCCAACATATTCTAATAATTTATTTTTCTGCACTTCTTGTAGTATTCTATCTACATATTCTTTTTCGTTATTATCTATATTTCCAGCTAAAATTAATTTTTTTCCAGCTTTTTTTGCGACTTCTATTGCTTCCAAAGTTCCTTTTATTGGAGTGATTCTTCCCAGCCATACAAGATAATCATCAGGAGTGTCGTTATATATAAAATTAGAAATATTAATACCATTATAAACCATACCAATAAAATTTAAATCAGGATTGTTTTGTATTTGATTTTTAGACAAAGCTATAATTTTTTCATTCTTAAAAAACAGCCTTGCTTTAGAAATAGATGGACCATGCATTGTTACCACCGTTGGGGTTGGAGTTAATTTTGAGTATGGAATAATGTCTTCTGTGTCACCATATATTATATCAAAATTATCTCCCTGTAATACTGCTTTTTCAAAATGCTGATGAAGTAGTTTGTTGTGTATAGGATTATTATAATTGAAATTTTTTAATTTATGATCAGTTGATTTTAATAGATTGTCTGCTAATTTTGCAGAAGTTATAGAATCTGAAGTTGCAAAAAGAGTAACATCGTGACCCATTTTTACAAGTTCCTCGGTTAAATTATAAGTGATCGCGGAAATACTTAAAGGAGTATGATCTATTCCCGGAAATAATTTAATTGAGCAAGATGTTACAACTGCGATTTTCATAAAATTTTATTATTAATTATATTTTTTAAGTCCTTAATATGGGCATTAACCGCTGTTTTAGTATAATACTTTTGCATATTTGTTTTAAGCTCCCTTTTTATATCAAAACATTTAATATAATAACCAAGCTCTAAAATGGCAGATAATTTAAAAATATTTTTTAAATTATCTTTTTCTATATTTGATAGTGAAATAAATTTTTCTAAAAGTAAATTTCTCCATTCTGGTTTTTTCCATGAATGTACCCATATGTGGGCAATATCTCTTGCAGGGGAGTCAAATGCAAATATCTCCCAATCTAAAATTCCAATTTGTTGATTTATGGGATTAAAAACTATGTTTTGAAATCCAAAATCTTGATGAGTTGCAACACATTGAAATTTTGGAAAGTTATCAAAAAAATTATGTACAGTATTAATTGTTTTTTTATTTTTTATATATTTTTCAACGAATTGGATATTTTCATTTTTTTGTTTTCTATACCAATTTATATCGTGAATCTCAACTTTACTAGATAAATTAAGATTATTGATACTGTCTTTTTTTATTGTTTGTACTTCAGATAAACATAAGGCTAACTTATTTGCCATTTCCGGGGTGTCAGTGCTTTTATTAAAATTAAAAATCATGCCAAGGGGATTTCCTTCAATATATTCATGTATTAGCCAATAAGGATAGCTATTAATGTGATAGTGTAAATATTGAGGGACTGTAAATGATAATTTTTTTAATTTAACAAAAGAATATACCGCATTTGTTAACTTAAATTCTTTTTCTATTTGATTCTTTACGATATTATTATCGTTACGAGATATTTTTAATAGAATCTTTTTATTATCTGTATTCTCGCATAGTAAGACATGAAATTTATATGTTCCAGTCATATTATTAAAATTTTTCAAAGGAATTAACTTTTCTTTTTCTAAAATCTCCTTCATCCTACTATCTCCTTAAATCTACCAACCAAAAACTCAATCCGATCATCAAATTTATCTCCAGTATGTTCCATAATATAATTAAACCTATCAATAATCTGTGGAATAATAATAAGTAAATCTAAATTAAATAATTTATCAAAATCTATATCATCAGATACTGTCTTTTTAAATTCTTGAATCAACTTATTCTGTATGTCTGGGGACGACGACAACGTTGTCCATAAAAATGCAATATCATAAACACAATTATTTATCTGCACTCCTGCCCAGTCAATTAAAGTAACAGATGGGGGAGAATCCTTCTCATCTAGAATTATATTTCCAGGGTGAAGATCTCCATGAGCTAAAACAGTTGTAGAATTGTCCAGAATGTCCCGACTTTGTAATAATATATCACGTGCCTTATTAATTTCTTCTGTAGTAATTAAATTCTCTACGCTATGACTAAACTTATCAAATAATTTCAAGAAATTCTCGCTATTATTTTTTGGTATTTCTATAAAATTTTCTTGAGATGTAATTTTTTTTGTATTATTTTGAAGAGCAATTATCGTTGAGACGACACTTTGAACAGAAAAATTCTCTTGATACTTTTCTAATAATCCAAAAATATCTCCAGATGCGTCTGTCTCTATAAATGTATAAATATACCATTCAATTGGATTATATTCAGCCTTTTTAATGTCAGGAACGTTTAATGATGGGATATTTAGTTTTTTAATATATTGAGGAAATTGTATCTCCCTGTCAAATATCTTTTTTGTTTCCTCATGATCCTCAAGACGTGCCTTGAAAATGAACTTGTTATTATTGGCATCAATGACAGGCATTATAAAAAATCTTTGAGTCTCTAATTTTTCGTAAAAGTCATCTGAATCAAAATAAAAATCGGGAGCAAGCTCATTCCTGCTCAAAATGTCATAAATAGACTTCTTTATATTAGGTAAAAATGGTCCAAATTTAGGCAAAAATTAAGAATTAAGTATTAAGAATTAAGAATTAAGGGCGTTCGGCGTGCTTAATACCTAATACTTAATTCTTAATACTTCGTTAAATTGCGATTATTATTTTTTGCACCACGAACGATAATTTATTTTATTACGTGCTTAGTCTCTTCCAGTGCGTCTGCCAAATATCCCGTTTTACTTCCGCGGCTAGATATTCTGCGTCAATTTTAATTTTATTATCCAGATTTTTTAATGCGCGAATGCTTTTTAACAGTTGGTTAACTCCTTTATTGATTTCTTCCGGGTTCCAAGACTCTAAACCGAGGGCATGGAATTTTTTTGCAGATGCCCACCAGAATGTGCAACTCGCCAATCCATGGTCAAGATGTAATTGTGCCCAATACAAATCAGGATCCTCGCTATTATTCTCAATTGCTTCTATCGCTATATTCGCTAATTGCCACAATTTTTCATGAAGTGGATTTTCTGGATTTTTCCAGAGGGCAAACGGGATATCTTTATCTAATTCTTCTTGCGTTGATTCCCATGAAGAGTTTCTTAAGTCAATCTGTTCTATCTCATTCAAAGAATTAATATATTCGGAAACGGTAAGTGTCTGCAATTTATCTGATTGTAAAACTTTTTCTAATTTATTATCAAAATCTTTGTGATGATGTCCATAAAGTTCACCATCTGTAGCTGTAATAACAATTTGATCATCGTGTTTGTCAGATTTTAACATTTCCTCAATACTTACAGGAACATAAGTATTTGAAATCTCCCTATCCCTAAAAATAACCTGCAACCCAATATCCTTAATAAAATATTTTACATCGTCCTTAATACTTAATTCTTTATTCTTAATTCTAGATGGGGATGAAATTTCATCAAGAATGATCCACTTAAATCCAGAATCGCGAATAACTTTAGCAACAGCATCCGAGTATGCCATTTCTGGTAGGAAAAATCCAGTTGGATTATAGTCATCTCCAAATGCTTTTTTATTAATCTTATTATTTAATTCTATCTGTCTAACAATTTCTTTTTCGGGGATGAGAGGAAGAATAGGGTGAAACTTTGCTGATCCAACTAATTCAATCTGCCTGTTTCGAACAAGCTTTTTAATTCTTTCTATAATATTATCTAGGCCATTTTCCATCAACTGTTCCGTTAAACACCCAGTTATATTCAAAGTAATTTTTGCACTAGGATTATTTTCTAATGTAGTGAGAATATATTCATAGCTTTCTTTTGATACCCATTTCAAAATTTCCTTATCCTGATAAGGTGGCTGATAGATGTGTAAAAAGTTAATCCACAACATAGTTTGAAAGTTAAAAGTTTAAAGTTTAAAAAAATATTAAATATTAAAGAATAAAGATAAACGTCTAACTTAGTTTCGTCTCTTTAATTTTTAATCTTAAAATCTTTTCTTTAAACTTTAAACTTGTAACTTTAAACTTGTAATGTAACTTTATGAACTTTTAACTTTCTAACTAAATATTTCCTTGCGTCGTTTTATTGCTTTATTATATATTTTTGTATAATTTTCTGCTGGGATTTCCCATGAGAAGGTTTCTTTCATTCCTCTTTTAGCAGTGGCTTTCCAGTTATCTTTGAATTTATAGCAGGAGATGGCTTTAATAATCGCCGCAAATAGATCCATTTTATCATAACGAGTAAAAGTAAATCCATTTCCAGTTTTCTCTTGAATATCGATTTCTTTAATTGTGTCAGTCAATCCACCTGTCTTTCTGACAATTGGAACTGAGCCATATCGTAAACTGATCAACTGTCCTAATCCACACGGCTCAAATCGTGAAGGCATCAAGAACATGTCTGATCCAGCGTAAATCCTGCTTGCTACTTCTGTACTGAACTCCAAATGGATTCCAAATTTTTCTGGATATTTTTTCTGCGCTTGGCGGAAATATTTGTAATATTTTTTATTTCCTTCTCCTACAAGAACGATTTGCAGGTTTTGGCGTGCCAAAGCGTCTAATAAAGGATAGAGCAAATCAAATCCCTTTTGTTCTGTAATCCTTGTGGCTATTCCGATAATTGGAATGTCTGGATTTTGAGTAAGTCCAAACTCTTTTTGAAGAGCCTTCTTATTTAATGCCTTTTTGTCCCATGAACGCGCGTCATAATTTACATATATACTGTCATCAAGAGCAGGATTAAATACCTTGTAATCAACGCCGTTTAATACTCCAACAAGTTTGTGCTTTTTGTCTTTAAGTAATCTGTGGAGACCTGCTCCATGATCTTTCGTTAGGATTTCTTTCGCGTAACTCTCACTTACAGTGTTAATCATTTCAGAATGAATAATTCCCTTTTTCATAAAATTAATAGATGCCATTCCTTTCTCATCTGAAAATTCGGGTAATCTTGAATTTCCATGATGATACGGTGAAGAGTGATCAAATAATGGAGAATTTCCACGCTGGAAAGCAAGATTATGAATTGTATAAATTGAAGCAGTTTTTTTAAACATAGGGTGATGGAGAAATTTTGTTCGCAGAAGATATGGAACAAGTCCAGTCGTCCAGTCGTTACAGTGAATTATATCCGGTTTCCAATCCAATAACTCAATAATTTTAAATATAGCAAAATCAAAAAACATAAATCTTTTATTTTCATCATCATAACTGTAGATCTTTTTTCTTCCTCCAAAAAAACTATATTTATCAACAAAATAAATCGGCAACCCATCAATGATTTCTGCTTTTTTTACTCCGAATCGAGCAGTCTGCCCATCAACAGGGGTCTCTATATCTTCCCACGCCACTTTGAGATTGTATTTTTTTTCATTTATATACCCATGCTTAGGCATGATGACCTTCACGTCATGTCCCATTTTCTTCAATGCTTTTGGCAAGGATCCAGAAACATCGGCAAGACCACCTGCTTTTGCAAATGGAGCTACTTCTGCTGATAAGAATAGTATTTTTAGTGATTTCATATTGTTTTTTTGAATTTATGCCTCTATATCTGTATACATCTTTCTGCACATAAGGCAATGGCTAATGCATCTGCAGCGTCGTCAGATTTGGGGATTTCTTTCATCTTGAGAATGGCTTGAACCATCTTTTGAACCTGCTTTTTTTCAGCTTTTCCATATCCTGTCACAGATTGCTTTACTTGCAATGGAGTAAATTCAGATATTGGAATTTTAGCATTTTTCAGAGTTAAAAGAATTACTCCACGCGCATGTCCTACTGAAATTGCGGTTTTGGCGTTCTTAAAAAAGAATAATTGTTCAACTGAGGAGTGGTCAGGTTTGAATTTTTTAATAATCGCTTTTAATTTTCTATGAATAATCTCTAATCTTTCAGGTAAATCAGTCTCTTTCCCTATTTCTATACATTCATGCCAAATATGTTTAGGATCATGCCCTGTTTTTTTGATAATCCCGATTCCTATTCGTGCGGTGCCGGGATCGATTCCTAATATGACCATAATAAGTTCAAAGTTACAAGTTTAAAGTTTAAAAAAAGATCAAAGAATAAAGAGTAAAAATTAAAAAAGTATAGTGGGAACAATATGTGGCTTAATCGACAATCTTGAATTCTTGAATATTTATTATTTTTTTAAACTTGTAACTTTAAACTTGTAACTTTTTAACTATTCGTAAAGATCTCCACCACGTCATCACAATCATCCAATTCCTCTAATATCTTATCCAATTTCTCTTGATCATGCTTATTGAGCGTGACTGTTTGTTTTGGAATGAGCTCAATTTCTGGTAAAGATGTTTGAATTCCGTGTGTTTCTAGTGAAGACTGGACAGCATGTGCTAAATTTGGTTCAGTGTAAATTAGAATTTCATTATCTTCTTTTTTAATATCATCTGCTCCAGATTCAATAATTGCAAGCTCAAGGTCATCATCCGAGAGTTTTAAGCTATCCACATTATTAAGTACTTGCATACGTGATTTAGTGGAAAACATCCATGCAACACTACCTTGTTCTGTCATTCTGCCATTATGTTTTGTTATCGTCCTTCTCACATCGCCCACCGCGCGATTTTTGTTATCTGTAATTCCTTGAATAATCATTGCAACACCGCCTGGTCCAAACGCTTCATATGAAACCTCTTCTATATTTGCACCAGAATCTTTACTTGAAGCTTTTTGGATAGCCCTCTCTATATTTGCTTTAGGCATATTTACGCCTTTAGCTTTTTCTATTGCAAGCCGTAAAGTAGGATTCATATCTGGATCTAGTCCACCTTGTTTAGCAGAGACAGTAATTAACCTCGCGGCCTTTGTAAAGATCTTGCCACGTTTAGCATCTGTGAGCTCCTTCTTATGTTTTATTCCTGACCAATGACTATGTCCTGACATAAACAAAGAATTAAGAATATAGAATTAAGAATATAGAATTAACAAAAGTAACGAAGTTATAAATTCAAAATTCTTAATCCCTAATACTTAATATTTTATACTGAATTTGAGGTGTAGTCAATGAAAAAAATGTTATCGTTGTTTTGGGGTGTATAGTTTATAATATAAATGTAGTGAATAAATAAAAAACAAATGAATAATTCTGTAATAAATATTATAAATCAGATAGTTGTGCTTGTTGGTTTTCCTGCAATTATTGCTGGGTTAATTTATACTGGAAGAAAATTACAAATTTTAGATGATTTGAAGAAAAAAAGCGACGGAATTGAAGATTTCTCTAAATGTGCGACTGGCGCTATTGATAATATACAAAAAGTACCCCGAAATGTATATTAGTATTATACATTTTGCGTATTAGAAGGAGAAAATAGACTATAGAAAAAACGGCGTGATTAAGAATCTATCGCCGTTTTTTTTGTTTTATTCATAAACTAGAAGTATTAATTTTGACAGTATTGTTTTGTCTATAAAACGATAAATGCTCAATATTGTTTTGTGTATGAAACAATAATAAGGTTAAAAGAGTGATAAACACTGGAATTTTGATTTTCAGGTTGAAAAAAATGAATTTATCCACAGTTTGCCAATCTTGACAAGAACTGACTGTATTTGGTATAATACAGTCAGTATATTGACTGTATTTCATTGAATTGGGTCAGTTCAATAGATAAAAAGACAAAGGTTATAAGTAGAAAAACATGTATATACTGCAGAAACAACTGGAAAATTTGAAAAAGTTAGTTGAACCAAATAAGGTTGTGGCAATTTTTGGTCCAAGGAGAGTTGGAAAAACTACTCTTATTAAACAATATATGAAGGGTTTAAAAGATGAGAAAGTGCTATTTCTTTCTGGTGATGAAGCAGATGTTCAAAAATCGTTAAGTAGTCAGTCAATAGAAAAATTAAGAAAGTTTATTGGAGATACGGAAATATTGATTATTGACGAAGCTCAAAAGATAGACAATATTGGGTTAAACTTAAAAATCATAGTTGATCATATTGAAGGAAAAAAAATTATCACTACTGGCTCATCGTCATTTGATTTGAATAAAAAAATTGGTGAGCCACTTGTGGGAAGAAAATGGACACTGAGACTATTTCCTTTTTCGCAAATGGAATTAGGAAATATTGAAAATTATATTGAAACTCAAGCAAATTTAGAAAGTCGTTTAATTTATGGATCATATCCACAGGTTATCATCGCAGGATCTAATGAAATGAAAAAGAAAATGCTCAATGAAATTACAGGATCATATTTAATCAAGGATATTTTAGAATTAGAAGGAGTCAGAAACTCTAAAAAGGTTAGACAACTTCTTGAACTTTTAGCATGGCAAATTGGGAAAGAAGTTTCTTTGTCGGAACTGGGTAATCAATTAGAATTAAGTAAGAATACAGTTGAACGATACTTAGATCTTTTAGAACAAACTTTTATTATAATTAATATCAGAGGATTTAGTCGAAACCTCAGAAAAGAAGTTACCAAGACTTCGCGGTATTATTTTTATGATAACGGAGTTCGTAATGCTTTGATCAATAACTTTAATCTCCCTGATCTACGTGATGATATTGGGATGTTGTGGGAAAACTATCTTGTAATTGAAAGAATTAAAAAGCAGGAGTATCAAGAAATATTTTCTAATAATTATTTTTGGAGAACGTATGATCAAAAAGAAATTGATTGGGTTGAAGAACGAGATGGAAAACTTTTTGGATATGAAATAAAATGGTCTAATAAGAAAAAGGTGAAAGCCCCAAAAGATTGGATAGAGACTTACAAAAATGCAGAATTTAAAGTTATAAATCAGGAAAATTATTTAGAATTTATCACATAATAAAAACAAAAGACATGGATGATTTTTCTATCGCTTCGCAACAACAAGTTGAAGATACGGAACTGGATGTCACTCTGCGTCCGCAGAGTTTGGGTGAATTTGTTGGGCAAGATCAGATTAAAGAAAATTTATCTGTTTTTATTGAAGCGGCACAAAAACGTAAAGAGCCGATTGATCATATTCTATTGCATGGTCCAGCGGGATTAGGCAAGACATCTTTAGCTCACATTATTGCCAAAGAAATGGGCGCAAATATTCGCGTTACATCAGGGCCAGCCATTGAGCGTGCGGGAGATCTCGGTTCCATTCTTACTAATATGGAAGAGGGAAGCATTCTTTTTATTGATGAGATTCATAGAATGAACAAAATAGTGGAGGAGGTTTTGTATCCAGCGATGGAAGATTATTGTTTAGACTTGATTGTTGGAAAAGGACCCGGGGCAAGGACTCTTCGTTTAGATCTCCCAAAATTTACATTGATAGGAGCAACAACTCGTGTTGGACTTTTATCATCTCCAATGAGGAGCAGATTTGGTATCATTCATAACTTAGAATTTTACACAGATAAAAACATTGAAGACATTGTCCAAAGATCTAGCAAGATACTTAATATCAGTTCAGATGAAAATGGGATAAAGCGACTTGCTCAAAGTGCACGTTTTACTCCAAGGGTTGCAAATAGAATTTTGAAACGTGTGAGAGATTTTGCTGAGGTGCGAGCAGATGGAATTATTACAGAAAATGTAGCAGAAGAATCTCTGAAAATGTTATGTATAGATAAATTGGGTTTGGATCCAGCAGATAGAAAGATATTGAAATGTATTATTGAAAAGTTTGATGGTGGACCAGTTGGATCACAGACATTGGCAGCTGCAACAGCTGAAGAAATTGATACGCTGGAAGATATATATGAGCCATTTTTAATGCAGATCGGATTTTTACAAAGAACACCGAGGGGGAGGATTGTAACAAAGGCAGGGTATGAACATCTGGGGATACCGTATACTGGAAATGAATTATTTTAATATTAATTACGAACGCCAGCCCTCACCCCCAACCCCTCTCCCTACTTGCTGGACAATTCAACTTAATAGAATA
>CAYZDR010000019.1:0-15378 GCA_964477425.1 uncultured Candidatus Saccharibacteria bacterium | reverse complement strand
TTCTTAATACTTAATTCCTAATTCTTCACTATTTCACACTCCCAAATAATCAATTAGCTGTTCTATTTTAATCATCTCTACATCACTCCCCCTCCCCTTAATCTCTACAGAGTCTTGTTCTATCGTTTTCTTACTAACAACTATTCTATATGGAATTCCAATCAAATCTGCATCAGCAAATTTTACTCCAGCAGATATATCTCTGTCATCATATAATACTTCAATTCCAGCTTTTGATAATTCATCATAAATTTTATCTGATTTTTCATTTTGTTTAATATCAATCAAGTGCACTTTGAATGGTGCAATTTCTTCAGGCCAAATAATTCCTTTATCGTCATGATAGATTTCAACAAGCGCTCCCATGATTCGCGATGGACCAATACCATAACATCCCATAAGAACATTTTTATCTTTCCCGTCTTGATCCTTATATTTCAGATCGAATGCTTTAGAAAACTTCTCTCCGAGCTTGAAAATATTCCCCACTTCAATTGATTTCTTTTCTTTCAGATCTGTATTCCCACATTTCGGACAAACTTTCTGTTCATCAATAATTTCTTTATTCACAGCAATTGAACATTTTTCACATAGATAAATAGTGTCTTCACCAACATCTGCGAGTGTTTGATATTCATGTGAATATTTACTGAAAGCTCCTCCAGTTGCATAAGTTAAATGTGTAATATTTCCAACTCCCAGTTTTTCAAATATTCTAGCATAAGCTCCTTGTGCCTTTTCATAATATTGGTCTAGATCGTCTTGATCAGTATGGAAAGAGTACAAATCTTTCATTCTAAATTCTCTTCCACGCAATAACCCAGATTTTGCTCTTTCCTCATTTCTGAATTTTGTTTGAAATTGATAAGCTGAAAAAGGAAGATCTTTGTATGAATTAACAAATTTACTCATGAGCGGAGTGATAATTTCTTCGTGTGTTGATCCAAGTGTTAATTCACGCTGATTAGCTCCTTTGAATTTATAAAGAATATCGTCCATGGATTCCCACCTGTCTGTCTTATCCCAATTTTCTTTTGGTTGTAAAGCAGGCATTAAAATTTCTTGCCCATCAATCGCATTCATCTCTTCTCGAATAATGTTTTCAATCTTATTTAATACTCTAAGTCCTAATGGTAGGAATGTATAAACACCTGCCATTAATTTATCAACGAATCCCGCCTGCATCAAAAGCCGTGCGTTTAAGCTCGTTTCATCCTTCGGCGCCTCTTTTATCGTCTTCGTAAAAAGTTTTGTTTGTTGCATGTTGTTTGAATTATTTGATACTTAATATATCCTTAATATACCATTTTAAAACGTCTTCCGAAAGACCTTGACATGTAATCTTTTCTGTAGCATAATACATTCATATTGAAATCTATTTTGAAGTTTACCCGCCATGGGGATTGCATGGCAATGTTATTTGAAAAAGGAGTTTATCATGATTTTAGGTATACCTCTGTCTTATTTTCTTATTTTGTTTTCAATATCCATAGTAATAATCACCGCTTTTATCGTTTCTATTACTGAAAAACATACGAAACAACAAAGGAGAAAAGATTTAATAGATAAATGTTTGAGCCCAGATGCAACAATAACACAGTTGGAAACATTACAAAATCTTCGTTACTATGAATTTTACGGTAGCAAAGATTTTACCAAAATTGGAATAGACGAAGTATGGTTGTTAGATAAAATTTCTGACGCCTATAAAAAAATGGCACTAAAATTGCTTACAGAAATTGAACTTTCCCCAGAGCTTCAAACGATTCAGAATCTGGAAAATCTGATGGAAAGAGAAAAAATATCGTTTGAGATGTTAAGAACTACTTCTACCACATTTTCTTTTCACAAAAAAACTGCGTTGAAAAGAAAAATGGAAGAACAACTTAAAAAGAACGAGAAAGAGAAAGAAGAAATCATGAAAGAATATGCGAAATATATTGATATAGGAGAAAGAAACAATGACAAGTAGTAGCATGGTTTAAAAAGTAAGACAAGCCACCAACAACAAAACGGGCTCCATTCAGTAGAATGGAGCCTAAAATTTTGTCTTGAACGTCGACGTAATCTCATAATCCTGAATCGGGACTAATCTGAGAAATCCTGTTTAATCCAGGTTCAGACAGTGTCCGTCTAGAACAACCGCACAACATCCCTCGCCGTAATCAACACTGCCAACACAATCAAAATAACAAACCCCGATAAATGAATCCACTGTTCTATTTTCTGATTGATTGGAGAACCTTTTATTTTTTCAATTATCATAAACAACATT
Source organism: uncultured Candidatus Saccharibacteria bacterium (assembly GCA_964477425.1). Taxonomy (GTDB): domain Bacteria; phylum Patescibacteriota; class Minisyncoccia; order CAYZDR01; family CAYZDR01; genus CAYZDR01. Next base: position 13,103 of record CAYZDR010000019.1, on the reverse strand, counting down.
CGCCCACCATCTAATGCTGGAAGAGGAAATAAATTTATGAGGAAAAGATTCAAGCTCACCATCGCTATAACCCATAGAACATATGAAAATCCCATGCTTGCAATTTGCCCAGACATTGCCACAATTCCAACTGGTCCCATAACATCTGCTGGCACTTGACCCTTTGTGAATAATCTCACTATCATATCTCCTAAAAATATAAAAATCAATTTTGTTAAATCCCAAGTAGATCTCAATGCTTCCATAGGAACTTTATACCAAACAGTTTTCACTAATCCTGCCCTCACTAATCCTACCCCCATTGCCCCCTCATCATCTGGATATTCTGCCCGAGGAATTATTGGAATTTCTAAATTCTCTCCCTCCCTACTAACTAACAAATCTATTTGCTCACCTTTATGTCCAGAAACAATATCTTGAACCATCCCAACTGTTTTAATATCTATAATATTATTATCTACATTAATTTTCTCAATAATATCCCCCATTTTCATGCCTGCAACATCCGCTGGAGAATCTGGGACGACGTCAGCAATCTGAACGTATGGATTTAATGCAGTAGTATTATTATCTTCAATCACAGACGGCGATCCCAAAATATGGACAGCTCCAAATAGCAAAATTGCAATCAACAAATTCATTGCAACACCTGCTAAAATTACAGCTGATTTTTTTGAGAAAGATTTTTCCTTAAAACTTCCTTCTCCAGATTCTCCATCTTCTCCTTTAATTTTTACAAAACCTCCAAATGGAATCCAGTTTATAGAATATTCAATCCCATTTTTTTTAGAACGATATGAAAAAAGCCTTGGGGGATAACCAAAACCAAATTCTTCTACTTTCATTCCTGTCCACTGGGCAACAAAAAAATGACCTATTTCATGTGCTAAAATTAAAAAACTCAAACTTAATACCGCAACGATTCCTGCTATCCATATCATACTTGCATTATCTCCTTTTCTTTTTCTTTAGCAATATCTTCTGCCATTTTATTAAAATTATCTACTTCATCTTGCATTTTCTTTTTTGCTATAGTCGCATCATTTTCATCAGACGAAGAACCTCCCTCTTCCAATATTTTGTGTCTTGCTGCACGCATGGAAACACGCGCCTCTTCCAATTTCTTTTTAATAGTTTTAACTAATTCGCGCCTGCGTTCCTCTGTCGGAGAAGATAAATTAATACGCATCACAGTACCTTCATTCTGAACGTTTAGCTCTAACTTTTTTTCAAGAGCTTTCCTGAGCGCTGGAGCTACTGTCACATCCCACGGAGAAATCATTAACGTTCTTGGTTCTGGAATAGATACGCTCGCAATCTGTTTGACTGGCATCATTGAACCATAACATTCTACCATAATATCTTCCACCAAAGATGGATGCGCACGACCTGTTCTGATCCCCAAAAGTTCTTTCTGGAAATGTTCTAATATCTTGTTGAAATCATTGTTCATGTTTTTATAATGTTAAAAATAAATTCTCTAAAATTAATTTTATATTAGCTCCAGACATACTAATTGATTCATACGCCTGCAAAAGCTCTTTTAATAAATTGATAGCTTTAGCCTTCTCTGAGAAACTCTCCGAAAGCATTAACTCCCGCGCCTCTCCAATCCAATTATACAACAAAAACTGAATTTTCGACACCTCGCCACGCCGTAGCTCTGAATCGCATTGAAGAGCGGAGGCGGGTTCGTTCACTGTAGTTTTAGCGAGTTTATCTGCTACCTTCACACGCTTTGATCCATCTACTTTTTTTACCTTTTTAGGACTAGTCTCCGCCGCAAAATCTAATAATTCCCCAATATCGGAATTAAGCAAATAACTCAATTTCTTATCTGTCAATTTATTTTTGAAACCATACACAAGCCCTGGCCTACCCATACTAAAACGTAAAACTGATTCAACTTCATTTCCAGAAATTCCATTTTGTCTCACAACATCCTGCATTAAATTATTAGAAAGAGGGAAAAACTTTAGGACAACGCAACGCGATTCCACAGTAGGAAGAACTTCACGTGATGCTGTCAAAATGAAAATGACATTTGGGAGAGGTTCCTCTAACGATTTCAAAAAAGTATTAAGAGCATCCAAACGCAATCTATCTACATTATAGCACAGTACCACCTTATGAGAAGCATGTTGTGGAGATAGACATATTTTCTTTCTAATCTCCCTGACTTTCTTGATCATTTCATCTTGATCGCTCTCAAGGATCATAACATCAGGATTAACATCTATATCTCTTGAACCCATAATTAACTCTGCGAATTGCTTTGCCAAAGTTTTCTTTCCCAAATGTTTTGCCCCACGAAAAAGATAGGCATGTGGGAAAATACCATCCTCTAAATTCTTTTTTAAAAAATCTTGATTTTTTTTATTTCCGTATATCCCCACCATATTTATACTCTAGTTAATTAGTTACGCTACGAAAATATTCCAGAAACTCTCTACGGAATCTCTCTTTGGAAAATTTCTCTGCTTCTTTTTTAATAACATGCACATCATACTTGGCAAAATTTTCTCTTAATCTTTTTACTCCTTCTGCTAAAATTTCTGCAGATGGATCATCAAAAAATTCTCCAGTTTTACCTTCCTTAACAATTTCCAAAGCTCCACCACCCCTGAAAGCTAAAACTGGTTTTCCCATCATCATTGCCTCCACCATTACGATTCCGAAATCATCATCCCCGGGAAAAACTAATGCTCTACAATTTGCAAGTAACCCCCACTTTTTTGAGTCAGAAATATTCCCCACAAAATCAATATTTGGACCAGCCATTTTCTTTAGCCGTTTCATTTCGCTTCCATCTCCCACAACGATTAGGGGTAAATTCAATTTATTAAATGCTTCAACAGCAAGATCAACACGCTTGTATGGGGACAATCTTGTAATAATCAGAAAATAGTTTTCTCTGTCACATTTTTGTATTTCTTTGGGAATTTCAACAGGTGGGCAAATCACCTTACTTTCTTTTCTGTAATATTTTTTTATTCTATCAGAAACATTTTGTGAATTTGCGATAAAATAATCTACTCTTTGAGAACTGGAAAAATCCCACACTCGCAAATAATTTGTCAATAAACAAATCATTGCACGAGTTATCGGACCCTTTCTCTGCTCTTTTTTATACTGCCAATACCAATCCCACGCGAAACGCATAGGACTATGACAATAGCAAATATGCACAGTTTTTGGTCTCACTATCACACCTTTAGCAAATGCTCCACTTGAAGATATGACTACATCAAAATCTCTCAAATCAAAAGTTTCTGGAAGAGATGGGATTATCGGGAGTAAATATCGTTTCCGCTTTTTAATAAATTTTGGCAATCTATCAATGAACGATGTATGGACTTCTGTCTTACCCATAAACTTCCCAATTTTTTCTTTGTCATAAATCAATGTAAAAACTTCTGCCTGTGGAAATATCTCAAGAAGAGTCGTTAAAACTCTTTCTGCCCCTCCCCAATATTCCAAATAATCGTGAACGATTGCTATTCTCATATTTAATTAAAGCACCCTTTTATAGTTTTCTAAATTCTCCAAAATTATCCCAGCTCCTTTGATCACGCAAGTTAGCGGATCATTTGCAATGTAGCATGGGACACCAGTACAAGACGTTATCAGCTCATCAATATTTCTCAAAAGCGCTCCACCTCCCGAAACGATCATTCCCTTATCTATCACATCAGCAGAAAGTTCTGGAGGAGTATCACGTAAAACAGATTTCACAGCGTTAATAATTTCTCTCAAGTTATCCTGAATTGCCTCCACCACAGAATTTGTAGATATCTCAATTGTTTTCGGTAATCCCGTTATCAAATCTCTTCCCCTAATTTCAAGAATATCCTCACTCTCTTGAAAAACAGCACTCCCAATAGCTATCTTAATTTCTTCAGCAGTTCGTTTTCCTACTGCCAAACCATGTTGTTTTTTGACCATATCCGCAATGGATTTGTCTATTTTGTTCCCACCAACACGCACAGATGCACTTGCAACAATTCCACCTAGAGAGATCACAGCAACCTCACTTGTCCCACCCCCAATATCAACTATTAAATTTCCAGACGGAGCAGCGATAGGAATATTAGCCCCCAATGCAGCAGCAATTGGTTCCTTAATAATGTAAACCGCCTTCGCCCCACTTTGCTTTGCCGCTTCAAGAACAGCTCTCCTTTCAGTTGAAGTTATGCCAGCTGGAACTGCAATTAAAACTTCCGGACGAGTTAATCTCACCCTCCCACAAGTCCTATTGATAAAATATCTAATCATCGCCTCGGTCGCTTTGTAGTCTGCGATCACCCCATCCTTTAATGGACAAAGTGCCTTAATATTTTCAGGTGTCCTACCTATCATTTCCTTGGCTTCTTTCCCAACTGCCAAAACACTCTCGTCCATCATTGAAACTGCCACAACAGATGGTTCATTGATGACAACTCCCTTCCTTGGGATGAATACCAAAGTGTTCGCTGTACCTAAATCAATAGCAATTTTTTTAGCCATAATTATCTTGACATTATACTTAATTTATCGTACAATAAACTTAATGAATAAAACCACTAGAACAGTCTTATTTTTCTCTTGCCTAGCAATATTTTTGATCCTATGCCCTATTATTCTCGCTTATTCCATAGGCTATACTTTTGATGTGAGTAACAAAAAAATAGTTCCCACTGGATCAATTTCAATAAAAAGTATTCCAAAAGGTTCAACTATTTCTGTTAATAGAATAGAGATAGAAAAAGTAACTCCTGCTTTAATAACTAACTTATCAGCTGGATCATATGATATTGAGGTTTTCAGAGATGGCTATTTTCCATGGAACAAAACATTGCAAGTAACAGATTTTCATTTAACAGTTGCTGACTATGTTCTACTATTTCAAAAAAATCCACATTCACAAGAAATAACAAACAGTTTACAATGGGTACGTTTTTCACCATCTAGATCATTTGCGATTGGCATTCAGAAAGAAATCCTCTCTCCACTTTTCCTTAACTTAAGTATAAACGAAATGCCTGCTTTTTCAAGTGTTGACAACGACTACAAGATAGTCTCAATAGAACCAAAATCTGTTGCTTGGTCAACTCAAGAAAAATATGTCTCATTCTTCGCAACACTTAATAATGGGCAAAAAGGATTCTACTTCTTTGAATCTTCTGATCCACAAAAAATTACACCAATTGTATCTGGACCATATTCTGATCTGCAAATTATTTGGAGTAGTTCTAATGATGATATTTTAATATATTCTTACAATAATCAAATTACACAAAAAAATATAACTTCTGATGAAGAACTAATAATTGCTGATGGCGTAGCTCAAGTTTTCTTTAATGATAACAAAATTTATTTTATCCAACAAGATTCTGGAATCATTTACACCGTCGCTGATCCATGGATGATCCCATCAAAGAATAGTGAAATAAAAAAAGAACAGTTTACAGAAATTCCTGTTCCAATAAATATCCAATATAGTATTACCAGTCTTGCTGATAATAAATTTTTAGCACATGGAGATGATGAATCTGTTCTGATCATCAATAGAGAATCTGTGGAGAAAATTCAGAATAATGTTCTTGGAATTGATATCAGCGATCAAGGTAAGATTTTAACTTTCAGTGAGCATGAAATAAATTTAATTTCAGAGAATCATGATTTAGATAATGATGAGAAAAAACAATTAATAGTTCATCTTGATGAATCAATTAAAAAATCATTTTGGATAACAAATGATCATGTAGCATATCTCCTTGAAAATGGTAACTTTTTTATAACAGAGCTGAATATTAAACTTGATATTGAGAGTAATACAAATACTATTAGTAATATAAACACTATCTCCCCAATTGAAAGTTCTATGGAAAACTGTTGGATTGGTGAAAATAGTGATAGCGCGTATCCGGTGTTATATTATATTGTAGATGGGGAGCTTTATAAGGTGGATTGGGAGATGTAAAAAATTCAGATTTCACTTATCCACAGACTTGACTTTTCAATAAATTCCACTATACTAATAATATAAAAAGACTTTCGGCCGTAGTTTATAAACTACACTTAGCGGAAGGCCTTTTTATTTTTGCCCCAACGGAAACATTGATATTAGAAATTTCTGTCCAGTTCTTTTGTTCTCTTTTATCTGTACAAAAAACATATCGTTTTCTTTCGTAATCCCTGCAAAGCGATGAAGAATTTCCGTTCGCTTATTTGGATTTTCTTTAGATTCAGGTTCAAATGTCGTTTTGCGAATCAATTCAATCGCACATGGAAAATATTTTAATCGTCGTGCTCTATCTCTCCAGTTCGAATGGTCAAAAAGATGTTGCCAAAATAATTCCAAAAATATTTTATCTTTCTTAAAATAAGTAGATCTAATATGTGGTCGCCTTTTCGTTTTCTTTTTAATTTCCTTGTACAGATTCAGCGCCTTCTTATTAACTTCATGAAAATCTGAACCTGTAAGTTTTTTAGCCTTTGTTTGATATAATTTCATGTTTGACTAATTTTTATTTTTTCTTTGAAACAATCCTTTTAATGTATTCTTCTAAACTCATTATTTTCTTAATATCAGTAATTTTTTCTGTAAACTCAATGCCATCAAGATGATCATATTCATGCTGAATCACACGACTTAAAAGTCCGTCTGCTTTCAATCTAAATTTTTTACCATGTTCATCAAAAGCCTCAACTATTATTTTTTCTGGTCTTTTGACTGGAGCAAAAAGTTTTGCATAAGCTACGCTCCCACATCCTTCATAAATAGTAACCTCTTTTTTTGAAAACCATACAATTTCCGGATTAATATACACCCTTAATTTATCAATATCTGCTAAATTTCTATATGGCGTCTCTCGAATTTCTGTAATAAAAATTCTTAGTTTTTTACCAATTTGAGAAGTCGCCATTCCTATTAAACCATGATGGCGTGTTGAATCAACCAAATCTTTAATAATATTCTGAATATCTTTTGAATCTATCTGATCAACAGGTTTAGATTGTTGGCTTAATAAAGGATTCCCTATTTGAATTATGTCTTTAATAACCATTTGATTTTGTTAAAAATTAACTACGCTACGCCCTCACCCCCAACCCCTCTCCCTACTCATCTGACAGTTTGGGTGATTATTCTTTATTAATTGTGATTAAGTTAATTTGTGATTATAGATTATCTGGGCGAGGGGAGGCGTCGTTAGGAGATTATGATATTGATTTTATAGACTTTCTAGTTTTTTCTAAAACATCTTCTATTGAATTTATTATTTCTTCATTCCTAAATCTTATTATTTTATATCCATTTTCTTTTAATATATCTTCTCTTATTTTATCATACTCTTTATTTTCTTCATTATCATGTATATCTCCATCTACTTCTATAATTAGTTTTTCTTTTATACAACAGAAGTCTGGTATAAAGTTACATCCTCCTATATCTAAGGGTACTTGTCTTCTGAATTTTATATCTAATTTTTTATTTCTTATTTCATCCCATAATACATCTTCTGCCTTTGTTGAATTCTGTCTTAAATACTTTGCATTTTCTATGATACTAGACATCGTTCGCCTCCCCTCTCCCAGATGTTATATTAGGATAAGTTATTAAAAGCATATCTTAACATTCTATAAAGTTTAATTGTCCAGTAAGTAGGGAGAGGGGTTGGGGGTGAGGGAACGACGTCGTAATTGATCATTGATCATTGAAAACTGATAATTGATTATATATCCTACTTTAGCTAACCAACGCTTAAATGGTTCTGCTTTTGGAGATGGGATTGATTGGATTATACGGAAAATTCCTTCTGTGTTAGCACAATTCATATTTTGCTTTCCACCTATTGTTTCTATGGAAAGGGGAGTGGCAATTTGCCACCACCCTTTATTCAGTTCTATGTCACGCCTACGCATATCTTTCAAATATCCATCTGGTCTAGTAGAATCGGTTAATACTGCTACTACATCAACGATAACAAACCACCATTCATTTTTATAAATAGTTTTTCTTATTTCTTTTCTCTGAAAAACTGCAATTTTCGTAGTTGTTGTTATTTCGTTTTCCATGGTGCGGAGAAGGAGAGATTCGAACTCTCGGTACGGGGTTGAACCCGTACGACGGTTTAGCAAACCGTAGCATTCGGCCACTCTGCCACTTCTCCATTCCATAGTTAATTCGTATATGGAATATATCACAATAATAGCCTAAAATTCATTTTAGGTCAAAAAATCTGTTTTTTAATACAAAGACTTTAATAATTTAGAGTATGTCCGTTTTGGGTGGATATGTCCGCCTTGGGTGGATATGTCCGTTTTGGGTGAAAAAGGCAGATTATATTTAATTCACAATTTAAATTGTGAATTAAACTGTGAATTCTTTTTTTTGGCTCACTATATCCGTCGTCCGTCATTGATCACTGCCTTCGGCTCTGAGAGAGCTCAGGCTCGAAGAGATAATTGCTTTGCCTCGCTATATCCTTTGGCGACGACGTTGTCATTGTTCATTGATCATTGCACATTGTACATTGATTATTCCCAGTCTTCAATAATAATCTTTTTACCACTTTTTCTAACGACTACTTTTTGTTTACAACGCCAATCCAATTCTCTCATCATTTCTATTGGTATAGTAACAGCATAACTTCTACCACTTTTTATAATTTTTCTAATACCGTTCTCTTCTAATTTTCTTCTACCCATATTTGTTTTTCCTTGTTTCGTCACCTAACAGGTGACGGATTATTAATTAATTTTTGCCTTGCCAAAGTTTTTTGTAAAAAAACGTAGGTAGGTTAATTCACAATTTAAATTGTGAATTCTTTTTTGGTTTTATTTATATTAGCATACAATCTTTTTTGAAATGCAAAAAATATTGAGCGAATTTTATTTACATCTCCTAAAGACTGTTCTGCATTAGCAATGGCATGGTATTTTAGGTTTAATAGAACTGGCAATTTTTCTTCATCCAATTCTTCAACCCCTTTTTCTTCATACTTTGATAATACAAAATCTAAAAATTCCTTTTGCTTTTCATCTAAATCTTCAAAGATCTTATCTTTTGTTTTCTCTACTCTTTGGACTCTTGAAATCGGTTCAGCTAAAAATGAAATATACATTAAGACATCAAATAAGTCACTTTGTTCGGCATCAACAATTTTTTGCAATGTTTCTAGCTCATCTTTACCATAACCAATTTCAGCAATTTTATCTAAAAATACTTTACGCGTTGTTGGATTTGCCCAAATTTTTCTTAATTCTTCCTCACTCTTAAAAAATCCGGGCATATCTCCAAACATATTATTTAAAAAATCTTGAGTTGAAATCGGTTTTCCGTCAGCGCTCCAAAAAGAAGTAGAGATCATATGTTTTATTTCCCGCTCTTTGCCGTCACGCAATTTGATTTTTAATTTTTTATTCGGTTCTTCTCTACTCCCATCATTAATAATCGTATCTACATTTTTAATCTCTGTTGGATATTTGAATTCTTTGGATTGTTTTTCTATTGTTTCATCTATTGGTTCCCCATCCCATTCTGAATCAGAAAAATGTTTGTAAGCATCTACAAAATCATAAATTGTAAAATATTCCTTGCCGTCAAAAAGTCTAGTTCCACGCCCTATGATCTGTTTGAATTCAATCATAGAATTTACAGGACGCATTAAAATAATGTTTCTAATATTACGAGCATCTACACCTGTAGAAAGTTTTTGTGAAGTCGTAAGAATTGTTGGAATTGTTTTTTCATTATCTTGAAATTCACTTAAAAACTGTTCACCTCTCGCTCCATCATTTGCTGTTACACGAACACAATAATGAGGATCTTTATTAGGTGTCATTTGATTTACTAAATCACGAACAGCTAAAGCATGATCTTGAGTTGCGCAAAATATTATGGTTTTTTCATTTTGATTTATCTCATCTAATATCACACGCACTCTTTTTGCTTCACGTTCTTTGATAACAATAATCCTGTTAAAATCAGACTCCTCATAAACTTTTCCTTCCTCAACCTCTCCCTCTATAATTTGATCATCTGACGTATAAACATAATCATCAAGTGTAGTTTTAATTCGTTTAATTTTGAATGGAGTTAAAAATCCATCATTTACACCCTCTTTTAATGAATAGATATAAACTGGCTCTCCAAAATATTTATAAGTATCTATATTATTTTTTCGTTTTGGTGTAGCGGTAAGACCAAGTTGAACAGCAGGAGAAAAATATTCTAAAATTCCACGCCAGTTACCTTCATCATTGGCTCCACCACGATGACATTCGTCAATAATAATAAAATCAAAAAAGTCATTTGGGTAATCTCCAAAATATGGAGCACCATTTTGACCGCTCATAAAGGTTTGAAAAATTGTAAAATAGATACTACCGCTCATCGGCACACTGCCTTTTTTGCGAATATCTAATGGGTTGATACGAACAAGTGCATCTTCATCAAAAGCAGAAAAATTATTAAACGCTTGATTGGCTAAAATATTTCTATCTGCTAAAAATAGGATTCTTGGCCTACGCGCGCCGTCACGCTTCAAATTCCAGCGAGTTTGAAAAAGTTTCCATGCAATCTGAAAAGCTATAGAAGTCTTTCCTGTCCCAGTAGCCATAGTCAAAAGAATTCTTTTCTTCTCTCCTGCCACTGCATTCAAAACATTATTAATAGCAATTTCTTGATAATAACGCTTTCCATGTTCGCCCTCATTGGGAATACTCGCAAATTTTTCTTTCCATTCATTCTGACTTGCCTCGTCAACAGACTGTTTAGGAAAAGTTTTATCCCACAATTCATCAGGTGTAGGAAAATCAGAGATATCACCTTCTTCCCCATTTTTCATAGACATTTCGTAAATCTCTTTTCCGTTGGTAGCGTAAGTATAATCAATCTGTAATTTTTCAGCATATGCTTTGGCTTGTGCCACACCCTCAGTCACTCCTAAATTTTCAGCTTTAGCTTCAATTACACCAATTTTGCGATTTTTGTAAACCAAAATATAGTCTGCTATTTCAGACTTTCCACGTGTTCCACCTGTTTGGATTTTCCCGTCCGTAATCCGAAATTCACGTAGAACTTTTGATCCTTCAATTTCTCCCCATCCGCTCGCTTTAAGTTTCGGATCTATATATTCAGCTCTTGTCTCTGATTCATTCATAAATTAATTATTCCAATTCATATTTTGCTATATATCTTTTTATTCTATCTAAATTATGATTTGCTGAAGCAAAAGACTTTGAAGATTTTGAATTATTTTTAGGATATATTTCTATTAAAAAAATTTTATCATTAATGATAAAATAAATGACTCTAAAAGAATCTGATGATTTTAAATCACGAGAACGAAACTTTTTTAGTTTGAAAAAATCATGTTTTACTCCAATATTTTTTATTGAAACAGAATTTGAGAATATCTGAGTCCGAAAAGTATCATCATTTTTAACAATCAACAAAAAATTATGATAGTCTTTATCAAAACTTTTATATTTTTTCGCTATTTTTTTTAATTCTTTTTTAAATTCTTCACATTCTTTATACTGCATTTTTTTATTTCCTCTACTACAGAATACAAAGGATCTCTATAGAAAACTAATTCTGGATCAATTCCTTCATTTTCTGGGGTTACTTTCCATGGGTTATCTCCATGTGAAAACTCACTCACTTGATTCGCCGTCTGAAAGGAAGTTATCATTTTTATAGCTGCGTCTATTTCTGTCTTTTCTTTTGACGTTAAATCAATTTCTAAATCTAAACATGGATAATATTTTTCTCTAGTATGTTCTATTACTCGAATTTCTTTTTTCTTAACTTTTTTTTCTTTAATCAGTTCTTTTATAGCTATATCAAAATGGCATGGAGCTGGACCCATTTTTATTCTTCTATACTCTTCGCCAGTTATTAATTCTTCATATTTCTCATAATGATTAAAGTCAGAAAAATATAAGATTTTGTATAAATACGTTTTTCCAACTTTAATATCACCAGCCGTTTTGCTAATGATATAATACAAAACTTCCTTAAATTTTTGTTTATTGAAATTCATTTTTTTCTCCAACCTTATTTTATTTTGCCCTATTTTTGCTAAAATGTCAAAAAATTTATAGCTCCCCCTCAAAAGCCTTTTTATCTCGCCGTAGCTTTTAATCTTTCCCAGCGAAGGCGGACTTCAAAACAGATTTCCTTAATTCTTCCAAATCCACCAATTTTTGTTTATAAATCCCCTCTAGTTTTTTAGTCTGCTCCGATAAAGCATCAAGTTTTTTAACGATGGCTTTTTGAGTTTGTAGAGGTGGGATAGGAATAACTAATGAAGCAAGTGTTACTTGATTTAAACTTTTAATACTCATCCCTGTTCCGCTTTCAATAAGTTGTTTCTTTGCTGTTTGAGATTTCAAATAATGACATAAGTACTGCGAATAATTTTTATTTGAGTTTAATCGTATTCTGATAGTAAAGCCTGAATGTGAAGTTTTCTCAGTAACTTTTCTCGATAAAATACACCTGCCTATTAGTTTAGGATTTCCATTTGAACGAACAGTTAGAATGTCGTTTTCTTTTAAAGAATCCGTTTCATTTAATTTTCCATCAATAGTTACTAATTCCAAATTTTTAGATGGAATCCAAAAATTTTTCTGAAAGTCTTTTACTCCTACTATCTTTATTGATTCCCCTCTACTCTTCTTTGTAAAATTCATCCCATTTCTGAAAGTAGCAATTTCCCCCAAAGATTTCTCCCCCCAATTGTCCTCAGGATTAATAAATATATTTTCTAAATACAATTCAAAAAGATCTTTAGCATTTTGGAGATTTTTCTCAGCATTCTCTTTTGCCTTCACGGTTTTTTCAAAAATTTCATCAAGTTTTTTAACGATGGCTTTTTGTTCGGTGAGAGGTGGAAGCAGAATTTGGATGTTTTTAAATTTTTTTAGAGAAACACCTCCAATTATTCCAGTTAAACTTTTTTTAAATTCTTTTTGAAAATAATTAGTAAAACAGAAATAATAAATAAATTTGTTATTATGCTTGCCTGAATTAATTGAAAATAATTTATTTCCGAAACAAACATCTTTTGCGGTAAATCCAATTTTTCTACCAGCACTTCCTCCTTCTGCAC
>CAYZDR010000018.1:0-17084 GCA_964477425.1 uncultured Candidatus Saccharibacteria bacterium | reverse complement strand
ATTTTATTAAGTATCAATTGTTCAGCAAGTAGGGAGAGGGGTTGGGGGTGAGGGCGTGCGTCGCGTCGTCGTCATTAATAATTCGTAATTCGTAATTGATAATTGTACATTAATTCGGTGCAATACCATAGTACTCCAACATAAACTCAACAATTTTCTTAAAAGTAGGAGCTGCTGTTGATGATGAGAAACGATACCCTTTAGGATTGTTCAACTCCACTATGACAGAAAATACAGGATCTTCCAAGGGGGCAAACCCAACGAACGTATGAATAGACTTATCTGCATAAACTCCCCCCTCTGCTATTTCCGCTGTCCCAGTTTTCCCTGCAATATTATATCCATCAATCGCAGCCGCCTGTCCACAGCCATTTTTCACAACACTCACCATCATTGCTGAAATTTTAATTGCAGTCTCCACGCTAATCACTCTTCCCAAAGAATTCTCCTCTTTGTAAAAACCTGTCCCATTTTTCAATATTTTAGAAACGATGTGCGGTTGCATAAAATCTCCCCTGTTTGCAATCGCTGAAATTGCCGAAATCATCTCCAAAGAAGTGACAGAAATTCCTTGCCCAAATGATGCTGTGGCATAATTGACTGGATTATATGGTAAACTTTCAAGCGTCCCAATCTTTCCAGCAACCTCTCCCTTGAGTTCAATATTCAAAATTTCTCCAAAATGGTATCGCTTAACATAATCTAAAAAAACTTCTTCCCCGATCGACTGCTGGGCAAACATAGCTCCAGTGTTCAAAGATTTTTCCAGAACTTCTATCATTGTCTGTGTCCCATAAGATTTATTATTCACATTGTGGATCACCCTATCGCGAATTGCCACAAAGCCCTTGTCCTCATATTTTGTCTGTGGAGTAACCGCCCCCTCGTTAATCGCAGCAGACATCGTGATGGCCTTAAAAACTGATCCCGGCTCATACACACTTTGGATTGACTCATTCTGAAATGCCCTAATATCAGAAAAACTATTGTAATAATTTGGATCAAACGTAGGCCAATTTGCCATTGCAAGAATCTCACCTGTCCGTGGATCCATCACAATAATTGAACCTGAATCAATCCCGTATTCCTCAACTGCTTCCCACAAAGCCTCCTCTGCCCGAAATTGAATGTTTCTATCAATTGTCAAATAAATATCACAACCATCCTCAGCAGGAGTTTCCTCTGTATCTCCAGTTGGCACCCACCTCCCTCTTGTGTCTTTCTCACCATCAATGAACCCAGCATGACCCTCTAATTCACTATTAAAAAATTCTTCTATCCCATAACGTCCTATCCGTTGGTCGCTCTTGAACCCTACAAAACCAAGAACATCTGCTGCAAACTCATGTTCTGGATAATATCTTTTATCAAATTCTGTAAAGTGTGTCCCAGACAATCCTAACTCATTAATTTTTTCAACAAAATCACTATCAACATCTTTCAAAACTATTTCATATGGATCATTCATATCTTGCATTCGTCCTTCCAACAATTCTTTTGCCTCTTCTAAATCATAATCTTCATACTCATCATCTTCTGCTATTTCAAATTCTTCTAGAACATTTTCTACTGTTACATCTTTTTCATCTTCAGAATTTAGCTTGAATTTTTTTAGTACTCCATCAATTTCTGATTCCCGATTCTGTGCTTCTTCTTTTACTACTATAGCAACCTGCTCTATAAAATTATCTTTGTCCTCTATCTCTCGTGGTACAATATAAAATAGATAGTTTTTCCGATTAGTCGCAACGGCAAAATAGTCATCTGAATTTTTATTTCCTACAAAAATCTTCCCTCGCTTGGGAAGAATCTCTTGATACATACTGTGCTGTCCTTTAGCGGCAGCAAAATATTTTTCATGATCAACAATTTGCAGAACTATAAGCCTATAAAAAAGAATTGCAATCGCAAAAACAATTACAACAAATAAAAAACTAACCTGCCAAAAATTTTCCAGCTTCTTCTTTCTCATTTCTTTATCTTAGAGCCACTCCTCCCTGAATATTTACAAAACGAGATGATAAAGTTCTTACCATTCCCATTGTTTGAGATTCTTTTTCCAAAACATCTGCTGATTGTAATTTTGATGCCTCATTTTTTAGATTTTCTACATTCTCCTCTAGAACATTCACTTCACTACTTATTCTAGAAATCTGAATTCCACTCACTGCAAGTTCATTAACTTGAAAAACATAGAATCCAACCATCAACAAAATGCCTGCAACAATACAAGTTAAAATCATCTTCTCCTTAATACTAAATTTTTTTATTTTTGTTTGTTTCATGTTTTGTAACTACCCTCAGCTTCGCACTACGTGCTCTCGGATTATTTTTTATTTCTTCATCGCCAGCAACGATCGGTTTTTTCGTCAATATTTCAATCTCATTTTTTAGATTTTTAAAGAAATGTTTTACTATCCTATCTTCACCTGAATGAAAAGATATAACAGCAATTATTCCACCCGGTTTCAAAATTTCTATCGCTTGTGGCAAAACTTTTTCCACATTTTGTAACTCATCATTTACTGCAATTCTTAAAGCCTGAAATACTTTTGTCGCAAAGTGAGTTTTACTATGTACAAACTTTCCTGGAATTGCCTCTCTAATAACATTCACGAGATCAGCAGTGGTTTTAATCGCTTTTTTCTTTCTGTATTCAGTGATCGCCTTTGCAATTCTTTTAGAAAATCTTTCTTCACCATACTCACTAAATATTTTCACTAGATCTTCGTAATCCCAATGGTTCACAATATCGCTAGCTGATTTTTCTGTCCCACTATCTAATCTCATATCCAGCTGTTCTTCATCTTTGAAAGAAAATCCTTTTTCTGATTTATCAAAATGCCAACTTGATATTCCTAAATCCAGAAGTATGCCATCAACTTTATTAAATCCATTCTCGTCAGCAATTTTTTTTAAATTCACATATGAATCATTTATTAAAGTCAGTCCTGTCTTTCCACTTGCCCGCCGTAGCCTCGGCGAAGGAGGGTCTATTCCAGTTTCATTCTGATCAAAAACATCTTTATCTATTTCAATTCCTAGCACACTTCCACCCGGTAAAACTTTTTCCAGTATGGCAAAACTATGCCCACCAAATCCGAAAGTGCAGTCAATAAATTTCTCCCCAGATTCTGGTTTTAGATATTCTAATATTTCTTTAAGTAAAACTGGCGTGTGAATCATGTTAATCTTTTAATCCCTTAATCCTAGTTCGGATGATTCGTGATTCGTGAAAATTCGTTCTATTTCGTGTCAATTCGTCTTACACGATTTCCCCTAATTTCTCTGCTATATCGTTACTAGATTTCTCAGCATTTCCTTTGAATTTCTCCCATTCTGATTCACTCCAGACTTCAATCCTATTATATAAACCTGCTAAAACTATTTTTTTAGAGATCTTTCCAAACTTTCTCAAATAATCTGGAACAATAATTCTCCCCTGTTTATCAAGCGTTGCATCCATCGCTCCAGCAAGCATCAACCGAGCAAACGCTCTAGTGTTTGCCTGACCAATTGGAAGTTTACTTAGCTTGTCTGCTAGTACTTTCCATTCTTCAATCGGGTAAAGAAATAAGCAATTATCTAGTCCTCTTGTTATGACAGCTCCTTTGATTAAGTCTTTTCTAAACTTAACAGGAATTGCCAATCTTCCTTTGTCGTCAATTGTATGAGTATATTCTCCTATAAACATTCCACTTTTCCCCACTTATCACCGTTATAATTCCATTATACTCCACTGGCATTCCACGGTCAACCACCCTATACTTAAGCCAAAAACAAGACTTGTCCACATAGTCTTTCCAAAATTAAGAAGCGTGTCTCGGTGTATTCTTCTAGAGAATTCCGAGAACACGCTTGCTTTGTTCTACAACATCATCATGACACATAAGGATCCCCCTTTCCCTTTGTCTAAAATTTCGGCAATGATCTCTATAACTTGTGTACGACCAAAACCTGTTTTTTTACTGATTTTTAGAACATTCTTTTCTATTTTTTCAATTTCAGAGGAAAAACTATTTTTAATTTCATTTTTCTTTATTTTTTTATCCATAAATTCCCTCTTCAATTTAGCAACAGAATTGTGTATGTCTCTTGTCATTCTTTCTCACCTCCTTTCGTCATAGAATGATATAGATTCATATAAAAGAACTATATTCCTATATACTACAGGAATATAGAAAAATGTCAAGAGCAGAGTCAATGTACAATTATCAATGCTAGCAATAACGACAAACAAATAATCACCCGTTAGGGTGATGTGTATTCATCCGCATTGATCATTGATAATTGTTCATTGAAAATTGATTGTCTGTGGGCACTAGAGGAATTGAACCTCTGGCCTTCACGATGTCAACGTGACGCGCTAACCCCTGCGCCAAGTGCCCTACACTCTAATTTTATTGATAATATCTTCACGTGGGCTGTCTAAAATATCATAGACAAATTTATCAAACATGTCTCTTCTATAATTAAATTCATCTACAGAAAGGACGGAATAAATTACCTCTTTACCAATTTCTGCTTCAATACTTTGCAATGCTGTTTTTAGCTTTGCCTTATCCACATCATCCACGACTATAAATAAATCAGCCCTGTTTCTCCCCTGTCTTGGCATCTCTTTATCTGCACTAAGGAATACCCCTGACACTGTGGCAAATTTTACTTTACCCACCTTGTTGATAATACTTTCAAGCTCATCTTGATCTACAAACCCTTCTCCAAAAACTAATCCTCTTAAATCTTTCAATAACTTGAACGACTCATTCAATCCGAATACAGCATTTTTAGATAATTTTTTAGTTGTCTTTTTTAATGTTTTCTTTGCTCCAATTTGTTCTTGAGAATCTTTTTCAATAATGAATTCAGTCAATTGTAAAAGTTTCATCTCTTTTGTTAATGTGTTAGATGCAACTTTTGTTCTCTTAGCAACTTCTTGCATACCAAAAAAATGATCAGGATTTCTCAAGAAAAATCTTATAATCCTAACTCTTGCTTTTGAATCAAATAGTTGTTCTAGTACATGTACCATAAAAATCCTTTTAATACTTAGGCATTTGGCGCATTTCTTCGTCCTATCTATCTATTTATTCATTATACTTAAAAAACAAGCATTGTCCAGATTTGCAAAAAGAGCTATAATAATTGAAATGCTAAAAGAAAAAGAAACAATACAACAAACAGAGGATTTAACAGCAAAATCCAGTGAACTATACGTAGGGTCAAACAGCGCTAAAGAGTTTTGTATTTCATATTCCTACGAACCAAATAATGTGGAAGAAGCGCGAATTGGCAATCTATATATAGTGGGTGAAATTAAATTGAAATCCAAAAATTGTGCATACCTTGCCAACACGTTGGCATCCATCATCAAAAAAGAATTGTTTAAGAATTCTAAAAGAGGGGCTTTGGAATCTTTTGAGGCAAGCCTAAATAAAGCAAATGCCTATTTGGCTGATATCGCATCTCAGGGAAATATAGATTGGATAGGACGATTGAATATGGTTTGTGCTTTACAGAATGATGACAAACTACATATTTCTCAAGCAGGTGATGCAAGAATGCTTTTACTTCGGAATAATTTTTTAGTTACACTCACCGAAGAATCTAATCAAGAAGAATCCCCCTTCCCTTCAAAAACATTTACTAATATTGTTAGTGGTCCAATCATCGCTGGGGATAAAATTGTTGAAGCAACTCCCGGACTTTTTAATGTTCTTTCATTGGAAGAATTGAAACATGCCATTTCTGGAGTATCATGCACACAGGCAATAGAAAATCTTGGAGAAATTTTTGAGATGGATGGAGACATGCCAGACTCAAGCTCTATTATTATTGATATAACCTCAGAAAATGCCATTACTCCACGAGAAAATATAGCTCCACAACAAAGCTCTGTCTCTAAACTGTCTCTAAAAGATATTCTGGGGACTGTCCCTGAAAAACCTATTTCTATGATTTCTCCTCAATCCAAAGAAGAGCATAATCCAAAACGCAAACCTCAATTTTCAATAGTACCTACTTTAGATTCATTGAAACGACACACTGCACGATCTTTTTCAACCATGGCAAAATCATCAGCCCATCTTGCAGATAGAATGATTACAAAATTAAAAAGCAACCCTAAAAAACGAGCTGATGAATTCTCCAGAAATTTAGAAAAATTTGCTGCTATATATGTGACAGAAATTGAAGAAGATACTTCTGCACAAGGGGTAACGAGACCAACAATCATCAAAAAATCAAGAGACCTGCCACGTCGAATGACTGTGGATAGAAATAAAAAGACTAGATGTTATGCCATAAATTTTTTAATCATAAAACGAGCAGTAAAAATCATTTCAATAGTACTTATAATTTCAGCTGTTTCAGCTGGAGCATTTGGGATGTTTAATATTAACAAAAAATATCAACAAGACAAAACACTCATCGCTCAGGTCGCAATTCCAACAATGAGTCAGGAAGTGATATCACAAATTGAGCAGAAACAAGAAGAAGCAGAAACGGCTTTGATTTATCAAGATGAAACAAAAGCATCGGTTTTATTAGCAGAAGCAGTTTCATTATTAGGTCAGTCTCCAGATAATGCCATGTCACAAATAATGCGTGGCAGAATCCAAGAACAGTTAGATCAACTCAATAAAATAACAACTATCCCAGCACCTTTTATGATCGTTGATTTAAGTACACTTTCACAAAGCGCATTAAACACTACTGGGACACTTTTGAAAAGTGGCAATGCCCTATTTGCAGTTGATATGAGCAATGGACAAATTACAAAAATTGATTTAGCAAAATATAAAGCAGAGAAATTTATCAGTATCCCTTTACAGAATGATGAAAAGATAATTACCGTTAGCAGTTTTAATGATACCATCACTTTAATCACAAATTTCTCAACAATTTTTGAAGTCAATACATCTGCCAAAATCATCAATAAAGAATATTTATTAAGTGACTTGAACCCAACAAATATTATTGACAGTAAAATGTATAATGGGAACCTTTATGTTTTATCTAATTCTGACAATCAAATTTTTAAGATCACTAACGGTAACCCATCCACATGGGTCAAATCAGCAGTTGATATTACTGGAACAAATTCCTTAGCTATTGATGGAAGAATTTATGTTTTAGATGCAAATGGACAAGTCTCAATATTGTCAGCAGGAAAACTTGTAAATACTTTTATGCTCCCTTCTAAGTCATTAAAGAATATTTCCACGAATGAAAGTAATAATCTATTTTTCACAAATCCTGATGAAAATACAATTATAGTAGCATCTAAATCTGGACAAATCATTGCCCAATACAAAAGCGAAGCTTTTGATGGCCTGAGAGACATCTGTGTTAATGGGGATAATAATATTTATGTTTTGAGTGGGAATAAAGTTTATAGGATTGACTTTTAAATTGATTACGAATTACGCTGTCTGAACCTGGATTCACAGGATTTAACGGATTTTCAGGATTCAGAATTGCATGATTGCGACGTTGTAATTGATAATTGTTCATTGATTATTGTAAATTGATTATGTAGGGGTTCAATATCTTGAACCCGCATCGTCGTTCGTCGCAACCGACGAGGGCGGCCGCAAGGGCGCGCCCCTACACAATCAATTTACAATGATCAATGACAGACGACGACGTGGGTGAAAATATGATTTCACCCCTACAAAAACAACACAAATAAAAATACAGAGTTAACTCTGTATTTTTATTTTCACGTCGTTTGTCGTCAAATCTCTTAATTCTATATTCTTAATACTTAATTCTTTTACTAAATTTATAAGACTTAGTACTAAGTACAAGATATACTATGAGATTCTCTAACTATTTCAAATTTACCGTCGCCCCTGCCTCTTCAAGTTTTTTCTTCATTACATCAGCATCTGCTTTAGCAACCTTTTCCTTAACAACTTTAGGAGCACCTTCAACGATGTCTTTAGCTTCTTTAAGACCTACTCCAGTGATTTCCTTAACTGCCTTGATTACAGCAATTTTAGATTCACCTACAGCAGTAAGCTCAACATCAAATTCAGATTTCTCTTCTACTGCTTCTCCTGCACCTGCGACTGGAGCTGCAACAGCAGCGACAGCTGGTTGAGCAGAAACTCCGAATTTCTCTTCAAGAACTTTTACAAGTTCTGATAGATCTAAAACACTTAGTTCCTCAATTTTTTTAACTAAATCCTGGAACTTTTCAGGAACTTGAACTTCCTTCTTTTCTTCTGACATATAATTGCCTTTCTACGTTAATTAATTTATAAATTATGAATACAAACCTCAATGAAGTATTAAGAATTAAGAATATGCGTGTAACCGTCCAGACAGATCGTCCCTTAATTCCTAATTCCTAATTCCTAATTCCTAATTCCTAATTCCTTGTAAAATTACTACTTACTATTTTTCACCGCATCTAAAGTTCTGACCAACCTCCCTACTACATCATTCAATCCCCATACCAAATTATTCACTGGTGCTGCAATCGTCCCAACAAACATTCCAAGCAATTGTTCACGTGTAGGAAGTGTTGATAATGCTATCACTTCTTGAATGCTAAGAAATTTATCTTCCATCAATCCACCTAAAATCTTCATTGTCTTTTTAGTCTTGATCGCACTTCCAATAATCTTTGGTGCATCAATTTCACTTTCCTGACTAAAAGCCATTGCAATTTCTCCCTCAAGTTCTGGCATTCCGGCAGTATCTAATCCAGCATTTTCAAGTGCCAATTTTATCAAAGTCTTCTTCGTAACTTTCATATTCGCTTTTGACTGTCTTAATTCACCTCTTACCGCTTCCAAATCACTTACAGTAGTCCCCTTGAAATCAAGTAAAACAGCTGATTTGGAGTTTTTTATCTGCTCCACAAGTGAATCTACTACCTGCTTCTTTTTGTCCTTTGTTATAGCCATAAAATTATTATTACCTGTCCACCGAAGCTCGAAGAGCGTAGGTGGAATTAAAAATCTGCATTACTGCAGAACTATAAAACCAAAAACTGGTTTAATTACTTCGGTAGGTCTTATTGATCGCCTACTGTCTACAGTGTTTGTAGTGTATCACATCACTTAAAAATGTCAAATAAAAACAGCCATCTAATTACGATGGCTGTAAAATTAATCGCTTTAATTGTAATCGTTATGGTGTGCACCCTGTAAATGTTCCTCCACAACAATTACAATCACCGCTGTTATCTTCTTTCCTAAATCCTTCCGGTTCCGGAAAACTATTCAACAGATTACTCCAACCACCATATAGAAAAGTCCCTATCCATTGAAACTCTTCAATAATCAGACTATTTTTATAATCTTGTTCTAATTTTTCTTTTACTTCAGATAATAACTTGCCACTGCTCAACATGCGAAGATAACCCCCGCTACTCATGTGAGCAATTGCATTAGAGAAAACCAAAATCTTCGCTTCTATTGTGTCTGGTTTATCTTTGCGTAGGCATGCGCTAACACAATGCATAATATTATCTACTCTTATAAAACTTACTTTTGCACGATCAAAACTACGATCAAAAATGTTTCTCGCTCGAATGAGCCCTGTTTCATCATAATTAGAATTTTCATTATCTCCTAACAATTTAGCAACATCGTGCAACCAAACTGCCAATAAAACAACCTCATCATCCACATTATGCTTTTTCTTCAACTCAAAAATAATAGCTCTTGCCCATTTTTCAACTTCATAAATATGTCTCAATAAATCTTGACCGCAACTTTTATAACCATTTATGAAAATATCCGACTCAATTTCTTCTAAAACAACCCTTTTCACTTGTTTCAATATTTCTGATTCCATATTATCTTACCCCTCTTAATTAAGATTTTTATCAAAAAACTACCTCGGTTCGCCATAGTTATTCGTAAATAACACAAGCGACCCTAAAATTCTATATTTATTATCCTACCCCAATTCATCCAAAAAGTCAACAACTAAAATAGCTATCTTAATAGATCCATCATTATCCCATCTGTTCCATTCCCACGCGGGCGGCCATGAAGGCACGCCCCTACACGACACCGTCATTCCTAATTCCTAATACTTAATACTTATCTCAACCACTTCCGCGCACTCGCCTCATGCTCCGCCAAAGTCTTTGAAAACACAGTTGAACGATCTACTGGAGTTAAAAAATACAAATAATCTGTTTCTGTAGGATTCAGCACCGCTTCAATGGCATTAAACCCAGGATTACAAATCGGTCCCGGCGGCAAGCCGCCATATTTATAGGTGTTGTATGGAGAATCTACTTCTAGATCTTTATATAGAGGAGATGGATTCCCTTTTTGAGTGACAAAATTAATTGTAGCATCTGACTGCAAAAGCATTTTAATTCTCAATCTATGTAAGAACAATCCAGCAACGATTTTCATGTCTTCTTGAGATACGACTTCTTTTTCAACGATAGAAGCCAAAGTAACAATTTCATGCAATGTCATATCACTCTTAAGAATCTGACTTTTTAATGGCTCTATTTTATTCTCAAAATTATCCAACATTTTCCCAATCACATCATCTGCACTAGCATCCTCATCAAATTTATATGTATCCGGAAATAAATACCCCTCTAAACTCTTCGGATTTTTATCCCTATCCTTCTCCAAAAACCAATATTCATTCCTCAAAGCAACATCTGGAGTATTAACAATATTAGAAATATCGTAATTCGTAATTTCACCCTGCAGGGTGATCAGCCCGCTGGCTGACTTAATTCTCTCAGCTATCTGCTGAGAATTAAAGCCTTCAGGAATTGTAATCTGTACACTATTGTCCCTGACCTTCCCCTCTACTAATAAGCTCACGACGTACGGAATATTCTCACCTAAAGAAATTTCATATTCGCCTGCTTGAATTTTGGTTCCAGCATTTTTCATCCAAACATAAATTTGAAAGGCAAAAGCACTTGAGATAATTTTTTCATTTTCAAGCTGTTCACTGATGTTTTTTACATTTTCTCCGCTTGTGATTACAAATTCTTTTACAGTATTAGGAATGCCGAAATCATTATATATCGCTCCCCTAACACGCAAGAAAACTCCAAATCCTATGACTCCAAATCCACAGAAAATAATAGCTGTGCTGATTAAAAATATTTTAATTTTACTCATGTTCACATTATATCATATAGCTATTATCCGTATAGCCCCCATTTTATTCTTACGATAAGTTTGTTAAAAACATCGTTTCGTGGTATATTATTTTTAGTAGTTCTTAAGATTAACAATACCATAAAAAAGAGGGGGGAGGAAAATGGAAGCAATAAAAAGAAGAGTACGACAATACTGGTGGAGAAACAAAATAGATCCTACTAGTATTAAAGGGAAAACACTTTTTATTTTAGGATTCTCTGATTTAGGGATGACTTTAGTCCCTATTGATAGAAAATCAAGAAAAGAAGAAGACAATTTTTCCTTCAGTTATAAATTAAAAGATGTGATCCATCGAGTTGTTTTCGTTGAAGGGTTTGCGTATAAAGTTTCAGTTAACTAGATATAACTACCCCTGCATTCACCCAAGCGGTGAAAAAACCTCTCTGCCCAAGGCGGAGAGGTTTTAAATTTCTATAACTTTATTTCTTTGTGTAAAGTATGTTTTTTACACTTCTTACAGAACTTATTCAGTTCTAATTTTTCTTTATTAGTTTTCTTATTCTTACGTGAATAATAATTCCTGCTTTTACAAACAGAACATTTTAATACGATTAAATTTTCTTGTGTCTTTGGCATATTTTTTTCTATAATTAATTCCGCGTAGATATCCGCGTCATAATCAGCGACTTATCCGCGTTGTTAATTCTTTTTAACCCACTGTTCACTTCCAGAATCTTTTTCATATAGATGAACATCTTTACCGACTTCTAAATCTTCTCCTTCAATCAATACCCAGTCTGATTCTCCCGGTTCAAACACTGCTTTTACTTCATGTGAAATTGAAAACTCATCTACAAAAACATCTAATAAAATCTTATTCATGACATGTCCATCTTCATACTCTACGTAAAATCGTTCTGAATCATTCATCACATTGTCACTATTCTCTATTGTCCAGAATCGTGATACATACCATGTTCCACCTAGAACAGTTTCTACTGGAGATATTTCTGAAATGTTTTCTTGAACATATCCGAATGCAATTTCTAAAGAATCTCTAGAATCACTAATTACACCGTCATCTATGATATTC
This sequence comes from uncultured Candidatus Saccharibacteria bacterium, assembly GCA_964477425.1. Classification (GTDB taxonomy): domain Bacteria; phylum Patescibacteriota; class Minisyncoccia; order CAYZDR01; family CAYZDR01; genus CAYZDR01. Next base: position 4,886 of record CAYZDR010000018.1, on the reverse strand, counting down.
TCATCACTGATCTTATCGCTCTTTAACCCATAATATCCAACAACTAACAAAACTACTAAAATAAATCCTACTGTTAATTGTTTTTTGTTCATACCCATAGATAACTTACTATATCACATTCAATGTACAATGTCCAATTGATTTTGAGCCGTTGCGCGGGGTTGAACCGCGGACCTCATCCTTACCATGGATGCGCTCTGCCAACTGAGCTACAACGGCACAATCAATGATCAATGTACAATTATCAATGATCAATAACCATTACGAAACCATTGTACCATTATAACAATAATCCAAGATCGTTAATTGATAATTGAACATTGTTAATTGTACATTGATTTGTGGCGGGCTTGCCCGCCGAAGTTGCCCCTAAGGGCAACGTAGGCGGGGACGACCGGGCTCGAACCGGCGACCTTCTGCGTGACAGGCAGACGCTCTAACCAACTGAGCTACGCCCCCAAAATCAATTTACAATTTTCAATGATCAATTTTCAATGACGACAATACGGCAACGCGGGTTCAAGATGTTGAACCCCTACGTTCCTAACTATTTTATCTTATCATAAATCGTCAAAAACACAATGAAGATGTCTTGTAGGGGCGCGGTCTTGCGCCCGCCCTCGTCGTCGTTCGTCGGTGTTTTGCACGCAAACCATCATTACCTAATAATCTGCTACATTTTTACGCGGGCGACCACAAGGGCACGCCCCTACATAACGACAATGAACATACCATGGTATGTTCATTGCAATCCTGCAATCCTGAATCGAGAATAATCCATTAAATCCTACTGAATCCAGGTTCAGACAATTTCGTCGTCATCTGTGTTGATCTGTTTTACATCTGCGTCAATCTGTCGTGTATCCCCTATCTCCTCACTACTAATCTGCGTAACAATCTTTGTTAATTTATTCGCTCTCGTCGTCGCGACTGTATTAAATTGTTTCTGACATGAATTGATCTTCTCTCCTACCTTATAAAATTCATCGCCAAATTTTTGAAACTCCTGTTCAAATTTCTGTATCAAAGCAATTGCCTGATATAGATTTTTTTGGTATCTAAAATTAGAATATGCCTGCTTCACCATTCTTAAAATAGCAGTAAAACTAAATGGTCCAGCCAATATAACTTTCTTTTGCATCGCATCTTCCCAAATATCATTCATCTGATCATAGATAAAACTAAATATCATTTCATTTGGTACAAACAGAATTACAAAATCAACGGTTTTTTCTTCAGGGTTAATATAGTCTCGTGTAGTTACTTGTTTAATTTTCTTTTTTACATCTTGCTCAAACTGAACTTTATATCTCTTTTTCTCATCTTGATTTTCCGTTTCCACCATTCTCTGAAGAGCTTGATAAGGAAATTTTACATCAACATTGATTTTAGTTTTGTCTGGCAAAAACACAGTAAAATCTGGGCGAGTATCCTCAGTCTTCTGTTCCTTATTGTATTGATAGTCCTGTCCAATAACGAAACCTGCCATTTTCAAAAGATTCTCTGCTACCTGCTCTCCAAATCTTCCTCTCAACTGATTGTTTGATAAAATCTTTTTTAGATCATCTGTACTATTTTTTAATTCACCTGTAATTTTTTTATAAGTTTCTAATTCTTGTTTTAGCGCAAAGAAAGATGCAGAAGTTTTTTCTCCACTCTTAAATAAGTCAGCTTTATTTTCAGTTAATTCTCTCCTCAATTCTGAAATTAATTTTTCAATACTCTGTTTTTTTGTTTCTAGATCTGTTTTAGATTCCTGTGCCTGTGACCCAAGTTTTTCTTTAGCTAATATTAAAAATTGTTCATTCGCATTTTTTAAAGCCTCCTGACTTAATTTACCAAAATGCCCTTCCAAATCCATTTTCATCTGATCTAATTTCCGCTGATCATCCTGAGAATTTCTCCCCGTCTTCTTTATTATAACCAACCCAATCATAAAAACCGTAGCTGATCCTACGACTATACCAGAAATTAAGATTGTTAGTGTTTGAAGCATATATGTATTATAGCACATCGCCTTTCCACCGTCATCCTAAGTGTTTCTTCGAAACAAAAACTGCACTATTGTCTAATAGTGCAGTCTCTCGTATTTTTTCTCAGGTTACGGAACCTGTTTTTTTGAATCATTAATTTTAATAATCACTTAGATTTAAGTGAGATATTAGTGATCTATTCTCATCAAAACGTCTATCACGTTCTGAATAGTAAGGTTTGGTCGTTTCATCTACTTTTTGTTGAGCCGAGATACAATTTCCTCTTTCTTCTACGGAGATTAAATCTAATGTTCTTCTTTTCAATTCAGTGATAACGCCTAAAAGTGTTTCCTCAGATATGCGTATCTCATCACTTACTTCTTCGACATCTTTTTCTAGTAAATTTAAAACATCTATGATAACTTTATTCTTTGTCATTTTAATCCCCTTTTTTACCAGTTTTTACCAGTTCCACTACTGGAAATCTCGTTGTTGATCTCAAATAACCCCATAAATTCACAGTGAAATGCGAATTAGCGTTATTGAGATGTTTTTTAAATTACTTTCCCTCTTTATTTTCTACCCCCATCATAGCATGCTTTTAACAAAATGTCAAGCCTACCATCTCCAAACAAACAAAAAACCGCCTAAAATAGCAGGTTTCGGCCTTCTTCGTCGCCAACGTAGAGACGTTGCAATGCAACGTCTCTACCGTCGCAATTGTCTTGAATTTTCTCCCATTATCTCGTTTGATATGTTACCACGCGGGAATCATATGGGATTGCCACTACACAATATGTTTGTCGTCGCCTCCCCTCTCCCAGACGAGTATTAGGATAAGATATTAAAAAGTAGAGGCAATATTCTATTAAGTATAAATTGTTCAGCAAGTAGGGAGAGGGGTCGGGGGTGAGGGCTGGCGTCATCAGCTATGCTGAAGTAGTTTCACTTTCATCCTATCAATAACCACTATTTCTACTCCGATAACACATAATATCACTATCCATTCAAATATACCGATAGCAACAGTTTGTGTTATGGTCTGAAGAAAAGGGACGTATAATGATCCCATTAAAAAAATTAAACTCATTATTACTGCTCCATCCAACCATTGATTACTAAACATTTTGCTGTTTATCATCCCTTGCCTAAATGATCTGACGGAGAAAGCAAAGACGAGAGAATCTAGGGACATCAGAGCAAAAACGATAGTTCTAGTTTTAACAATATCACCTGTCATTTTCCAAAATAACAAGAAGATTAAGAAAGCAGCAACAAATGTAGTAAAAGCAATAATAGCAACCCACCATTTCAACTGTCTATTAAGCAATGCCTCTTTTGGATCACGCGGTTTATCAAGCATGAATTCCTTCTCCTTCTGCTCAGCACTCAACGCAACATCTGGCAATCCATCCTCCACAAGATTGATCCACAAAATTTGTATAGGTAACAAAGGTAAAGGTAGAGAGAACGCCAAGCATGCTAAAAACAAAAATAATTCCGAGGAATCATCTGCGACAAGGTAAATCAAAACTTTCCTTATATTTTCAAAAATGGTTCTACCCTCTTCAATCGCATTAACTATAACCTTAAAACTATCATTCAATAGAACCACATCGGCAGCCTCTTTTGCAACATCAGTCCCAGATCCGAGGGCTAACCCTATATCTGCGCTTTTCAATGCTGGTGCATCGTTAACCCCATCTCCAGTCATAGCGACAACCTCACCATTGCTCTGTAGTGCCTGCACAATTCTTAATTTATCTGCAGGAGAAATTCTAGCACACAATTTTATTTTCTTAATCACCTTTGCCAAATCTTGATCTGACATTTTACTCACATCTTCACCCTCTAATATCTCATTATTTTTTACATGGAAATCGATCTCATTAGCAATAGCAAGTGCTGTTAATTTATGATCACCTGTAACAATCACAGGTTTGATCCCAGCCTTCAAAGCAATCCTCATTGTGTAAGCTGCATCTTTTCTCAAAGGATCTTTTAGAGAAATGATCCCCATAAATGAGATGTCCTCAAATAATTCCTCTAGGCTACCTTCTGGCAATTTAGCCCCTAATGATTTTTGACCACAAGCAATCAAACGCAAACCTCTCCCCGCAAATTCTTCTATACATTGTAAAACTTCTTGACGCTTATTATTCGTCGCTTCTTGGTACACACCACTGATCTGTAAATTTCCAGCTTTTCCCAATAAAATTTCTGGAGCTCCCATAGCAAAAAGAATGTACTCTTTTTTCTGCTTATCATAGAAAATTCTCAATGCATATTTTATTTTAGAATCAAAAAGAACAGATGCCTCTTCCTTAAATTTTTTCTGTAAATCCTTCAAAGAGATCCCTGATCCCATCGCCGCTTCCAATAACGCTCTGTCCGTAGGTCTCCCTCTTATGATCCATTTTGAGAGATCATTATCCATATTTTCCACAAACGCTTCTCCCGTTAAAGACGCGATTTGCAAAACCCTAATTTTATCCTTAGCTATAATTTGTCCCACTTTCATTCTGCCTTCTGTTAATGTTCCTGTTTTATCAAGACATATCGTCGTCACCCCACCCAATGTTTCTGTCGCAGAAAGTCTTTTCACCAATGCCTTCTTTTTTAAGATCCTTCTCATCCCTATCACCAAAATAATAGTGATCGCAGGTAATAGTCCTTCTGGAATCACCGAAACAGCCAAAGCAACACTCGACATAAAAATTTCATATATTGGAGTCCCTCTGAATATTCCTACAACAAAAATTATAGCTATCAGTCCCAAAATCACCCCACCTAAAATAAGAGAAAGTTCAGATATTTTTCTCTGTAAAACAGTTTTTCTTTTTTTAGCTTTCCCAACAAGCCCAACAATTTTCCCAAATTCAGTCTCACCCCCCACCGCCGTCACAACCACCC
>CAYZDR010000017.1:0-17638 GCA_964477425.1 uncultured Candidatus Saccharibacteria bacterium | reverse complement strand
TGGACTTTTCAACTTGATCGGGGTATTATTGATATATGGGTGTTAGTAATACATTAAAGAAGTCGTTTTTACGTAATAAGGCCGTTTTTGTGGCTATTTTTTGTGGTTTATTGATAAATGGGGCGATGTGGATTGTTGTAGCTATCAATGAAATATCTGCAAATATCCCAATCCCACTACATTATAATGCTTATTATGGCGTTGATTATTTAGGAGATTATAGGAAAATATTTATAATCCCAGCAGTAGGATTGGTAATCATTACCATCAATTCAATTCTAGGATTTTTATTAGATAGCAAATGCAAAGTTGCATCTAAAATATTATTTTTCATTATCCCATTTTTGCAAATTCTTTTAATGGCATCTACTATATCAATAATTTTATTCAATAAATAACATGGACTATCCAAATTCACATCCAGTTGAGTTGAAAGATAGAATATTGCAGAGAATATTTGAGATGTTGCCGGGTGTAATAACTTGGACAACTCTTATTTTTTCTGTAGTTGCATCTTTTTTCTGGCCAATCGCTGCTGCTCTTTTTATTATTGCTTTTGATTTATTCTGGTTGATAAAAGCTATTTATATGTCCACATATTTAATAACTGCTTACCATAGTAAAACTAAAAATGAAAAAATTGATTGGTTTGAGAAATTAAAAAATGCAAAGAAAGAGGATTTCCCTGAGAATACTCCAAATTGGCAGGACATGTATCATCTAATAATTTTCCCTACAGCAAATGAGCCAGTGGAAGTAATTGATGATGCTTTTACAAGAATTGCAGATTGCGCATATGCTAAAGATAAAATCATTGTTGTGCTTGGGACAGAAGAAAGGGATGTTCCAGAGCGTAGAGATGCTAAAGAGAAATTAGTTCGTGAGAAATTTGGAGATAAGTTTTTTAAGACGTTGGTTATTAGACATCCGGATGGAATAATAGGTGAGATGAAAGCCAAAGGAGCGAATGCGACGTGGGCAGCTAAGAAGGCCAAAAAGGTTATTGATGAATTGGGAATTAAGTATGACAATGTTCTTGTTTCCGCATTTGACTGTGATACCTGTGCACACCCTCAATATTTTGCTTATGCGACTTATCTTTATTTGATGGCTCCAGATAGGGAACGTTGTAGCTTACAACCACTTCCAATGTATCACAATAATCTTTGGGATGCTTCAATTTTTTCAAGGGTGATAGCGACAAGCTCTTCCTTTTGGCATATGATAGAGAGCTTGCGTCCTGAAAGATTGATCACTTTTTCTAGTCATTCAATGGGGCTCAAAGCTCTTGTGGAAGTTGACTATTGGCCAGTTGATATGGTTTCTGATGACTCGGTGATTTTCTGGAAATGCTACAATCATTATCATGGCAAATATCGTTCTATCCCTATGTACATGCATGTGTCTTTAGATGCTGTTGTTGCAAACACTTACTGGGGATCAATCGTGAATCAATACAAACAGAAAAGGAGATGGGCGTGGGGGATAGAGAATTTTCCACTTCTTGCAAGAGCGTTTCTGCGAAATAAGAAAATCAGTTTCTGGAAAAAGATTAAACATATTTTTATTATGCTTGATGGGCATAGATCATGGGCAACAGATTCTTTTATCGTTGTTATTCTTGGGTGGCTCCCGCTTGTCGTTGGTGGGGAAGCATTTTATTCACTTGAACTTGCAAGAAATCTTCCTAATATGACTAGAGTATTGATGACATTTGCAATGCTAGGTCTTGTGGTGTCTGCTGCTCTGGGGACTATGATGCTTCCCACACGACCAGAGAAGTATGGAAAATGGAAAAGTATAATGATGGTTCTCCAATGGGTCGTAGTTCCTGTAATAGCTCCATTTTTGGGAGCGCTTCCAGCTCTTGATGCACAGACACGAATGATGATGGGTAGTTATTTAGGTTTTTATGTAACCGATAAAGTGCGTAAAAAGTAAAATGATGAAAGAAACACAAAATCGCATTCAAGATATTCATAGGGGAGACATTCCTCGCTTCGGAGGAGTTTTTTTAATTGTTCCATTTATTGTTGCGATGATAACGTGGTATTTTCTAGGAGCACGAGATAGTCGGCTTTTACTGCTCGCATTTGTATCTTCCATAATTCTTGTTTTTGGGTTAATAGATGATAAATACAATTTGAGCGCTGCACTACAACTGTATTTTCAAATCTTTATTGCTTCTTTTGTCGTAGTGTTTGGAATAGCTATAACACATATTACAAATCCATTTGGAGGTTTATTTTATTTAGGTATTTTCTCCGGGATAGCAACGGTTATATGGATAGTTGCAATTATAAATGTCATAAATTGGATAACTGGAATTGATGGACTAGCTTCTTTTATTGGAATTATAAGTTGCGGGACACTTTTAGCTTTATCTCTTCTGCCAAAAGTAAATCAACCATTCTCTGCTATTTTAGCAGGCATAGTTCTGATTTTATTATTAGCATTTCTTCCATTTGTTTTTCCGACTGCGAAGATATTTTTAGGGACTAGTGGAAGTATGTTTCTTGGATTTATCATAGCGACGATTGCAATAATAAGTGGAGGGAAAATAGCTACAGTATTTTTAGTCTTAGGGATTCCAATTCTTGATGCGGCGCGTGTAATAATCTTGAGGATTCGTGCCAAAAAATCTATCTTCAAAGCTGATAGATCGCACCTTCATCATCGTCTTCTAGAAATTGGATATTCACAACGTTCAATCGTTTTATTACTATCTTTCTTCACTATAATATTGGGGACATTCGCTGTTTTAGCCCAAAGTATGGGAAAATTCCTTTTAATTATCAGCCTCCCATTGACTTTCCTCGTCATTTTGGTATACTTCTCTGTAGAATAACTATTGATTTACAAGTCTTATGAGCATATTTGCAGTAATAAAAACAGGCGGTAAACAGTACAAAGTCAGTGTTGGCGAAAAGCTTAAGATTGAAAAGTTAGACGTGGAAGAAGGGAAGAATATTGAGTTTGATGAAGTATTGATGATTGCAGATGAAGAAAAAGGAGTTGTACAAATCGGTCGTCCTTTTATCAAAGGAGCAAAAGTTGTTGCGAAAGGATTGGGAGAAGGTAAGGGAGATAAGATTACAATTTTGAAATTTAAGGCAAAGAAGAGATATAAGAAAAAACAGGGGCATCGGCAGATGTTTACTGAGGTGATCATAGAACAAATTGACGCTGTCTGAACCTGGATTAAACAGGATTTCTCAGATTGTTTCCCGATTCAGGATTGCAGGATTACGTTGAACATACCTTTGAACATACCACATGGTATGTTCATTTGTTTTTGTAAGGGCTGAACCCATGCTGTGCCATGATGAATATCTGTGGTGCCTGCCCCGTCGTCGTTCGTCGTCACGTCATGGAATTTTGCAATTGTCATTCGTATGGTTTGTCCCTACAAAATGACGCCGTAATCATGAAATCTTGAATCGAGACTAATCCTTTAAATCTGGTTTAATCCAGGTTCAGACAATTGGGCGTTTCGTTGTTCAAGACAAATTAAAAATCCCCACAAAACTATTCGTGGGGATCTTATTTTACTAACATGATTATTTTATTTTTTATTCAGCCCTCAGTGTCTGAACTTTTTCTCACCGCATCGTTACAATAAACAACAATGTAAGAAAATAATATACAGCTGACACTAAAAGAACTAATTAAAAAATTTTCATTTTTTTACTCCCTTTACGTATTTCTCGTAATCCAGACCTCCTCCACTTTCCTCAATCCAGCACGACGTAATTTACCAAAAAGAGTTCTTCCGCAACAGCTTTGTATAAGTCTGAACACTTCAACGTCACCGTCAACAACAGCATTTAAATAACATACAAGTGCGGTTTTTGTTTTTTTCTTTGGATATTCATTAAGAGCATTTTCTATCCAACCACGCACTTCCTCGTATTCAGCAGTTGGCAATTTCTTAATGAGTTCCTGTCTTCGTTTGTTAAAATCTTGAACTCTTTCTAAAAAAAATCTTTTTAAATCGTCTTCTAAAGAATTTTTTATTTGTCCACCACCACCCATAATAACTCTCCTAATCTAAACGTTTTGCCTTCCACGAAACGCTCCTTTGAGCGTTTCAGGATCAGCATATTCAATGTCTCCACCAGTCGGGAGACCTCGTCCAAGTCTGCTTATCTTAATTTTCAAAGGACTTAACAGCTTCATAATGTACAAAGCCGTTGTTTCGCCTTCAGCCGAATGGTTGAAAGCGAGAATAATTTCCTTTAATGTTTCAGACTTTATCCTATCAATTAATTCATTAATATGCAAGCCCTGTAAAGCGTTCTCATCTGTTGTGGTAGGATTTATCGCTCCTCCCAGAACATGATAAACGCCATTGAATCCCAAAGATTCCTCTATGGGTAAAATATCTAAAGCTTCCTCCACGATACAGATAGTTTGATGATCCCGTTCCTGATTATTGCATATGGAACAAAGATCTCCTTCTGCAATATTAAAACATCTCTTACAAATTCCAATTTTTTCTTTTACTTCCCTCAACGCATTTTCAAAATCATTCAAATAGCGACCGCCATTCTTGTTGATCAGAAAATAAACAAAACGGCGAGCCGTTTTCGGACCCACTGAAGGCAATTTCTGGAACTGATCTATGAGTTCTTTAATAGGATGCATTGATAAAGTTTTCTCCTTGTTCTCCTTGATACCCCTGATGTTGTTTATCAAGAGTTCTAAATCTAACCGACGACGAATCAAAATACAGATCCACATCTCCAATAGGACCGTTTCTATGTTTAGCTATAATTATTTTGGCAATATTTTTCTTGTCGCTATCCTTCTTAATTTTATCTTCACGATGAATAAACATAACGAGGTCAGCATCCTGCTCAATGGATCCACTCTCTCTCAAGTCTGATAATCTAGGTGTTTGACCATCTCTTGACTCTATCGCTCTTGAAAGTTGTGACAGTGCTATAACTGGAATATTTAATTCCTTTGCCAATGATTTTAGGGATCTGGATATCTCACTTACTTCCTGCGTTCGGCTTTCTGTTTTTCCAGTCCCTTGCATAAGTTGCAAGTAGTCAATAACTAAAAGTCCTAGTCCATATTCTGATTGAAGTCGTCTTGCCATCGTTCGAATTTGCATAACATTGTTGGAAGCAGAATCATCAATATACAAAGGAGCTTCAGATAAAGTTGCCATCGCGTGGCTAATTTTTGCAAAATCATTGCTGTGTTCTTCACTGGACAATTGCCCAGTTCTTAATTTCCATGCATCTACTCCACCTTGAGCGCACATTACTTTATCAATCAATTCTTCTTTTGACATTTCAAGACTGAATATTCCCACTGGAATTTTTTCATTAACTGCCACTTGTCTGGCAATATCTAAAGCCAAAGTTGTCTTTCCAATCCCAGGTCGTGCTGCCAAAATTATGAGGTTAGATTTCTGTAGTCCTGCTAATTTTTGATCAAGTTTTTCAAACCCTGTTAAGATCCCACGCACTGATCCGCTTTGCTTATGTAACTCATCAATTCTATCAAAAGCTTCTTCAAGGACTGGCTTGATATGTATAAAATTTTGTGATGCGTAATTTTGAGAAACTGAAAATATTTCTTGCTGAGCTTGATCTAAAACACTGTTAATATCCTCATCTTCATTAAACCCAATTTCTGTAATTCTCGCTGCAGCGTTTATAATATTTCTTAATGTTGATTTTCTTTGAACAATTTTTGCATAATGGACAACATGAGCTGCGGTAGGGATAGAATTTACTAGGGAAGTTAGATAGCTAACACCTCCAATTTCGTCAATTATTTTTCGTTCTTCTAACTTATTCGTCACACTTAAAATATCAAGCGGTTCTCGTTTTTCGTAAAGTGAAACAATCGCTTCATAGATTCTTTTATGAGCGTCCTTGTAAAAATCAGTAGGGCGAACAATGTCTGAAATTTTGATGATGGCATCTTTGCTCAACATTAAACAACCAAGCAACGATTGCTCTGCCTCTAAATTTTGTGGTGGCAGTTTTTGGTCAAGCATATATGAAGTATTAAGTATTAGGAATTAAGAATTAAGAATACGGTATTCTTAATTGCAATTGCATGTGTCTGTATTGTGACAAAATATTATTTTATTCTGCTTGCAGGGCGGCCGCAAGGGCGTGCCCCTACACGACGTTCAAGACAGTGTCGTATCCTTTACAACAAATCCCAATCCTTCAATCTTCTCTCTCAATTCATCTGCTTTTTTGAAATCTTTATTTTCTCTTGCTTGTTGGCGTTGCTTAAGAAGGCCTTTTATTAAGGGGCTTTCATCGGGGTCAAAATAGTATGGGGCATTCATAATGAATTTGAATATTGAATCCACATCATCTAAAAAATCAAGAATATTTAATCGGTCATCATTAGAAAAAACAATTCCCTCTGCTATGATTTTATTCATTTTCCTTATAAACTTAAATAGTTTGGCCAATGCCTGTGGGGTATTAAAGTCATCATCAAGAGCATTTATTATTTGTGTTTTTGCTTTATTAATAAGTTCTAATATCTCAGCGTTTTCTTTTTCCCCTGCTATATTAAGTTTTCTTAAATTGTGTAGAAAATTTCCAATTTTATTACGTCCTTTTTGCGCTTTATTCATCGCCTCGTCGGAAAAATTAAGAGGGGATTGATAATGTGTGCTTGTTACTAAAAATCTCAAAACAGAAGTATCGTATTTTTTTAATAAATCTTGAATAGTAATAAAATTTCCAAGTGATTTCGCCATCTTTTGTCCGTTGATATTCAACAGTCCAGAATGTAGCCAATATTTTACAAAAGGACTTTTTCCTGTGGTGGATTCACTTTGAGCAATTTCGTTTTCGTGGTGAGGAAATATTAAGTCTTTTGCTCCACCATGAATATCAAACTGTTCTCCAAGTAATTCTTTTGATATAGCGGAACATTCTATATGCCACCCAGGACGTCCCTTTCCCCATGGACTATTCCAGCTTGCTCCGACGCTTTCTTCATTTTCGTTTGTTTTCTTCCAAAGTGCAAAGTCTGCAGTTTCGTCTTTTTCGTATTTATCAATATCAATTCTAGTCCCAGATTTTGCCTTTTCTAATTTTCTCTTTGATAATTTTCCGTATTCTTTAAATTTTAAAATGCTGAAATAAACAGAACCATTATTTTCGTAAGCATAACCCTTCTCTATAAGTATTTTTATGAAGTCAATAATCTGAGGAATATATTCAGACACTCTTGGATAAGCATCTGCTTTCTTAATGTTTAATTGTTCTAATTCTTCAAAAAATTGTTGAGCAAACTTGTTAGAGATTTCTTTAATACTACTATTTTCTGCCAATGCTTTTTTAATAATATCATCATGAACATCAGTTATATTAGATATGAATTTTACATTAAATCCAGAATATTCTAAATATCTTCTGATAATATCAAAAGCAATATAAGTTCTCGCATGTCCTAAATGACCTGGCCCATAAACAGTTGGTCCACAAACATACATACCGACGGTTTTACCGTCGGGATTTATTGGAACAAATTCTTCTTTTTTTCTCGTTAACGTATTGTAGACTTTCATATAGAGAATTAGGAATTAAGAATTAGGAATTAAGAATACGTACGTATTTTATCGTTTGAGCATATGCAGTACATTATTGTAGCATAACTCAGAACTTTAAAATCTCATCAATCTATAATAGTAGAAATTCTGAATTCTATATTCTCAATTCTTAATACTGTTTTACAGCCATTTTTTTCGTTTGAAATACGTAATCATTAATACTGTTGTCGCTATCATAAATGCGAAAATAGTCGGTGCTACAATAGTATTATTTATCCATGATACATTCTCAAAAACATTCATTCCCCAGAATCCAGTGATAATAGAAAGTGGGAATGTAACAAAAGAAACAACTGTAAGAACTTTTATTATTTCACTGATTTTATTTGAAAGGAGTGATTCGTTTGTATCTTTCAATGCTTCAACAGTCTCTTTATGATTTTCCAATGCGTTCCAAACCCTGATATTTGATCCGATAATATCTCTGAAATATACTTGAAACTTTTTAGGTAATATTTCTGTATTGTCTGTAGTTGCTAATGATTCCAAAATTGATCTTTGTGGTTTTAGGATTCTTCGCAAGCTTAACACTTCTCGCTGAATAAGGGAAATTTCTTTAACCATTTCTTTCTCTCTGCCCTTGAAAATTTGTTGTTCAATCTCATCAATTCTTTCTGCAATACGATCAAGTTTTGGAAAACATGCATCAAAGAGGCGTTCCATCAGATGATAAAGTAATTGCCCAGTTGCCTGTCCCATGTATCTTTCTGCAACGGAAGTGTGATTCCTACATCCTTCAAATGCTGAAGTTAGAGGTGGGATTGGGAATGGGTGAGTTGTGATTAAATGATCTTTTGTAATAAAGATCTCTAATTCAGAGCTGACAGTGCTTTCTCTATTGGTGTCGTAATAGGGGAAATGTAAAACTATGAAAATATATTTTCCATGATCATCAGCCTTGGGCCGATAAGTCATCCTGTTAATTTCCTCTAGATCTATTGGGTTGAAATGAAATTTTTCTCTCAAGAATTCAATATCTGATGGTTGTGGTTTTTCAATATCAATCCAAGTGACTTTTTTGTATTCTATTTTGTTTCTCATATCTATTTTATATTTCTATTATACCTAATTTCCAATCAGAATAACAGCCCTTGACATTTAATTAAAAGTATGCTATGATGGGGGTAGGAAATCAGGATAGCTATTTAACAACTTGCTTCCCATTTTGGGAGAAACTAGTCTCAAGTCAAGAGGCATAGATTAGACGGAATAAGTCTAAAGGATGAATTAAAAATGAAAAAGAGTCAATTAAAGAATTTTATTCCAGGAACCGCTTCTTTCGTAATCGCTCATGCCAAAAGGCAAAAGTCGAGAGGGAGAAGACCATCAGAATCGTATATGAATATTCGCAATTCTAAAAAAGCTTTGATGCGAGCTAAATCAATGGACGCTTTAGGAGCGCAACCATTTCATATCAGTGATGTCTTAACTATTACTACTGGACGTTTAGTTTCTACTAGACATATGGATGGCGTTTATGAAATATTAAATTTTATGACTGATGATAGTTTATTCACTCATCAGTTGCCTCGTGCTTCCAATGAATGTAAACCGCGACTTTTGGATCAGTTTCCGTTTTTAAGAGATATCGACGTATCTGGTATAAATGAAGAAACATGGAAATCTTGGTTATCTTCTCAAGTAAGTAAGTTCGGTGGATACCATGATGTTATTCCGCTCAATTCCGAAGATCACAAAAAAATAAATCCTATCGAAGAAATTGTGGATTTAATTGGGGAAGATAAAGTATTAGTTATCTAAGGTCATAAAAGTTATTAGGTTTCCGTAACCTGTTAAAAAAATACGAGAGATCACACTATTGAGAAAGTCTCAATAGTGTGATTTTTATTTTACCTAAAAATAGCAGAAATGCAATTAACGATAAATGTCTTTGCGATGTTTTATATCAAGAAGTTGTAAAGTTTCATGATTCAGAAATTGAAAAATCACCCTCCAGTCTCGGGTGATGCGAAAAGATAGTAATCCGATAAGATCTCCTGTTAATCGTTTAGTATGAAGCGATAGATCAAAGGGATTATTTTGCAGATTTTCAAGCAAATGAGCTAGTTTGTTTTGTTGGAATTTAGGTAATTTTTTCGCTGACTTGAGAAAATTATGATGATAGACAACTTGAATCATACTTTGTCTAATTCTGCTAAAAATGATTTAGTATTATGGAAAGAATGAGCTGGTTTATCTTTAGTTGTTTTCAGTATTTGTTTTACAAATTTTGTGTTGTATTGACCTTCGTCATCTTCGCCAAGAATACTAACAATGGCGGATCTAAGAAGCCCCACATCAGATTTAAGATCTTTTAACCCACTTTTTCCAGTGTGAGTTTGTTTAACTGTTTTATCTAAAACTTTTTGGATCATGTTGTGATAGTTACTTATAAATCTATTTTCAGTATAGCAAAAACAGCTATCCAGCAACAGCCCTTGACATTTAATTAAAAGTATGCTATGATGGGGGTAGGAAATCAGGATAGCTATTTAACAACTTGCTTCCCATTTTGGGAGAAACTAGTCTCAAGTCAAGAGGCATAGATTAGACGGAATAAGTCTAAAGGATGAATTAAAAATGAAAAAGAGTCAATTAAAGAATTTTATTCCAGGAACCGCTTCTTTCGTAATCGCTCATGCCAAAAGGCAAAAGTCGAGAGGGAGAAGACCATCAGAATCGTATATGAATATTCGCAATTCTAAAAAAGCTTTGATGCGAGCTAAATCAATGGACGCTTTAGGAGCGCAACCATTTCATATCAGTGATGTCTTAACTATTACTACTGGACGTTTAGTTTCTACTAGACATATGGATGGCGTTTATGAAATATTAAATTTTATGACTGATGATAGTTTATTCACTCATCAGTTGCCTCGTGCTTCCAATGAATGTAAACCGCGACTTTTGGATCAGTTTCCGTTTTTAAGAGATATCGACGTATCTGGTATAAATGAAGAAACATGGAAATCTTGGTTATCTTCTCAAGTAAGTAAGTTCGGTGGATACCATGATGTTATTCCGCTCAATTCCGAAGATCACAAAAAAATAAATCCTATCGAAGAAATTGTGGATTTAATTGGGGAAGATAAAGTATTAGTTATCTAAGGTCATAAAAGTTATTAGGTTTCCGTAACCTGTTAAAAAAATACGAGAGATCACACTATTGAGAAAGTCTCAATAGTGTGATTTTTATTTTACCTAAAAATAGCAGAAGGAGATAATAAAACGAATCTACAGAGTTAACTCTGTAGATGATTTCTTCTACAGAGATTTATCTCGGGTTCCGGATACTTTAGTGTCCAGAAACGACAGGCTAAAGCCTTGATAACCCGAGATGAATCTCGGTAGAAGTTGCTATTAAAAAATAGCAAATAAATAAGGTTGGCGCTTGGAGTTGACAAGTGCTAATGGGCGGTATATAATATTTTCAGAGTATATAATATGCAATTCAGAATTCTATTAGGTATCGTGCAAGTTGCTATAGATTTAAGAAATAAGATTCAGGATTTAAGATAACAACGGAATAACTTCTTAGTAATTCTTAATTCTTAATTCTTAATTCTTAATTCTTAATTCTGTTTCATGCTAAACAGGCAACAAACAATTTTATCTGCAGTTGTTCAGGAATACACAAAGACAGCGATGCCTGTTGGTTCGGATATTATATCTGAAGAATATATTGATGTCTCTCCAGCGACGGTTAGAGCAGAAATGGGACAGCTTGAAGCTGAGGGTTATCTTTACCAGCCACACACATCGTCTGGAAGGATCCCAACGGATAAAGGGTTTAGATTTTTTGTGAATGAAGTTATGGAAGACAGACCTTTATCAAAAAAAGAAATGAAAGAATTGGATTTAGAATTATTAAAAGCAAAAACACAGTTAAATAGATTATCAAGGACAACAGCAAAGCTACTTTCAAATTTTACAAAAACATTTTCAGTGGCAGGATTTCTCAATGAGGGAGATTGTTGCGAAGCAGGGATAAAAGAATTTTTCAACAATCCAGAATTTACAGAGATGGATCAAGTTGTGCAGGCGGCAGAAATTCTTGATTATCTTGATGAATGGATGGACAAGATAATGCTGAAAAATCCAGAGAATCCTGTTCAGATTTATATAGGGAAAGAAAACCCAATTTCAAAATTACAAGATTATTCTATGATCGTTTCCAAATACAGTTTGCCAGATGGTAGGCAAGGATATATTGCAGTGGTTGGTCCAAAGGGGATGCAGTATGACAGGAATTTATCTTTTATAGAACATATAACTAAATTATTAACAGGTTAAACATTAAAAAATTTATTATGAAACAAAAGAAGGATGTAGCCGCCTTCGCCTCTGATGAGGCTACGGCGTGCCAAGGGAAAATAAAAGAGTTAGAGGTCGCCTTCGCTAAGGCTACGGCGTACCGAAGAGAATCGCAAGAACATTTGGAAGGGTGGAAGCGAGCAAAAGCGGATTTTGTGAATTACAAAAAACGACAAGAAGAAATTTCGGCAGAGTTTAGAAAGTTTGCATGTGAAGGAATTATTGAAGATTTTCTGCCAATTCTAGACAATATGGAACTTGCATTAGCACATGTTCCAGAAGATCAGCGAGACGCGGAATGGATTAAAGGAATTGTACATATTAAGAGAATGCTGAAAGATACGTTAAAGGCAAATAGAGTGGAAGAAATAACTGTAAATATTGGAGATGAGTTTGATCCGGAAATACATGAAGTCGTCGCAAAACCTGTAGCTCATAACCCAGAACCTATAACAGACGAGACGGAAGACGAGATGGGGAATATCATTAAGAAAGTTATTAGAAAAGGGTATAGGTTGAATGGGAAGATTATACGAGTGGCGAGAATTTTGGTGTAGGGGCGCGGTCTTGCGCCCGCCCTCGTCGTCGGTGTTTCGTACACAAACCATCATTATCTTGTTTGCTACATTTCTACGCGGGCGGCCATGAAGGCACGCCCCTACAAAACGATAACGAATAATTATAAATTTAAACACTTAAAACATTAAGACCCGCCTTCGCTAAAGCTACGGTGGGCAAAGAAGGAGACAACATTATGTCAAAAATATTAGGGATTGATTTAGGGACAACAAACTCTGCGATGGCAGTTGTTGAAGGTGGGGAAGCGACGATTATTGAGAATAAGGAAGGTAATCGGACGACACCATCAGTTGTTGCTATCAATAAAGCTGGTGAAAGATTGGTGGGGCAAATTGCCAAACGTCAGGCTGTAACAAATCCAAAGAACACAATTTTTTCTGTAAAAAGATTAATTGGGAGAAGCTTTGGAGAGACTAAAATACAGGAAGACTTAAAACTTTTGCCGTATGAAATCTTGAAAGCAAACGGTGGAGTAAAAGTAAAAATGGATGGGAAAGAATATTCTCCTCAGGAAGTGTCTGCGATGATTTTACAGAAATTAAAAGCAGATGCAGAAGATAAATTAGGTGAAAAAATCACTGATGTGATCATCACTGTTCCTGCATATTTTGATGATTCTCAAAGACAGGCGACAAAAGATGCTGGAGAAATTGCTGGGTTGAATGTTAAAAGAATTATCAACGAACCAACGGCAGCGGCTCTTGCATATGGGTTAAACAAGAAAAAAGATGAACAAATTGTAGTTTACGATTTAGGTGGTGGAACGTTTGATGTTTCAGTTTTGGAAATTGGAGATGATACAATTGAAGTGAAATCAACACATGGTGATACACATCTTGGTGGAGATGATTTTGACCAGAAAATTATTGACTGGATTGCAAGTGAATTCAAAAAGCAAGAAGGAATTGATTTGTCTCAAGATCAGATGGCGTTACAGAGATTGAAAGAGGCAGCTGAAAAAGCTAAGCATGAACTTTCTACAACAATGCAGACAGAAATTAATCAGCCGTTCATTACGACTGATGCGAATGGTCCAAAGCACTTGAATCTATCTTTATCTCGGGCTAAATTAGAAGAATTGGTTGGAGATCTTGCGAAAAGGACTTTAGACTCATGTAAAGCTGCGATCAAAGAAGCTGGATTTGAAATTAAAGATATTGATGAAATAGTTTTAGTCGGTGGGCAGACAAGAATGCCATTGATCCAAAAAACTGTTGAAGATTTCTTTGGAAAGAAGCCACACTCTGGCATGAATCCAGATGAAGTTGTAGCAATTGGGGCAGCCATTCAAGGTGGAGTTTTGCAAGGGGATGTGAAAGATGTTTTATTGCTTGATGTCACACCTCTTTCATTGGGGATTGAAACAATGGGTGGAATCTCAACAAAATTGATTGAGAAAAACACAACAATTCCAACTAACAAAACTCAAGTTTTCTCAACAGCAGCTGATAGCCAGCCATCTGTAGATATTAATATTTTACAGGGAGAACGTGAAATGGCATCTGGAAATAAGTCGCTTGGAAGATTTATGTTGGATGGAATCCCACCAGCTCCACGTGGAGTTCCCCAAATTGAAGTTTCATTTGATATTGATGCTAACGGGATCCTAAACGTTTCTGCAAAAGATAAAGCAACAGGCAAAGAGCAGAAAATTACAATTCAAGCTTCATCAGGACTTTCAAAAGATGAAATTGAAAACATGAAAAAGGATGCTGAGTTACATGCAGATGATGATAAGAAAAAGAAAGAATTGATAGAAGTAAAAAATACTGCCGAGTCCCTAATTTATAGCACAGAAAAAACTTTGAAAGATGCTGGGGATAAAATCAAAGAAGAAGATAAGAAAGAAATGAATGAGAAAATTGAAGCTGTGAAAAAAGTTAAGGATTCTGATAATCTTGAAGAAATTAAAAAAGCTTCAGATGATTTAGGGCAGGCGATTCAGAAAGTTGGTGCGCAGATGTATCAGCAGGCAGAGCAGACTGCTAAAGCAGAACAGACTACTGATGCTGATAAAACTGAAGATAGTAAGAAAGATGATGGTGGTAAGAAATTTGAAGATGCTATATTTCAGAATAAAAAATAGGAATGCGACGCTGTCTGAACCTGGATTAAGTAGGATTTCTCAGATTAAACAGGATTCAGGATTTCAGGATTGACGATGGCGACGGCGTAAAAGTTTCGAAGAAACTTTTACGGAAACATGTAATCCTGAATCTTGGAAATCCTTATAATCCTACTTAATCCAGGTTCAGACAATAAGTAGATTAATTAATCATTAAGAAAAAACAATATGGAAAACAACACACAGAAGATTCAGATTAAGGCATCAGATGATGTACTTAAAGGATCTTACGCGAATGCGATGTCGGTAAGTCATACGAAAGAAGAATTTATTCTTGATTTCTTAAGCTTATTTCCGCCACAGGGGATAATTAACTCAAGGGTTATTATGAGCCCAGGGCACCTGAAGAGAGTAGTTGCAGCGCTTGCTGATAATCTAAAAAAATATGAAGATAAGTTTGGAAAGATCAAAGAATCTGAAGAGCCGAAAGGAACAACAGTAGGTTTTCAAGATAGGAACTAATATGGATCTATCAAAAATAAAACTAAATACAAAGCACGACTCAAAAATAAAAATAGTGGTACTTACAATCTTAATATTCGCGGTCTCGTTATTTGCATGGACAGTTGTTAAAAGATCTTTTTACGCTGTGGATGTTCAATTTACAATTCAAAATGCTACTAGTTTTTGGCAGTGGTTTTGGCTAAAACTTGGATGGCCATTAGCTGGATTGTTGACGCTTTGGTCACTGTTTATCCTGTATCTCATTGCTGTATATAATAGATGGATAGTGTTTTTCATGGGGGTAATGTCGTCTGCAATTTTTCTGTTTGTCTTTTATTCCAGCTCACAATTAGCAATGATGTTCTATTTGGCATGTACAGTTTTGCTAACTGGGGCACTTGTAATGTCTGATAAATCTATTCAAAAAGAGCAATCCCAGCGTGTGAGCTTTGCTGTAAAACCAATTGTGAGAAGTGGGTTGGGATCTCTAATTTTTATCCTTGTGCTGATGCTTTCATGCGTTTACTATTTCTCCCCAATGTCCACAGCAGTTGATAAACTCAACGTTCCAGACAACTTGATCAATCAAATTATAGGGACAGCAAATGATATATCTGGGGCATCAAAAGAGCAGACTGGAAAACTTCAAAATTTGGCAAAAGATTATTTGAGTGAAAATATGCCAAATGTGGAAATTAATAATGATGTTTTGGAGAGTGTTATGAAAAGTATTCCAGATATTAATTTAGGATCAAACAATTCTTCCCAATCTGTGTTCTCTGGAATTAAAGATCAAGTTAATCAACAGATAGATACAATTTTTTCTCCATACTATAAATATCTTCCAATCTTTTTCACTGTCAGTTTTTTCTTGATGTTACAATTTCTAGGAAAGATATTTGCAAGTTTGGTAATACTTCTGTCGTCAATTATGACCAAAATCTGTTTTGCTTTTGGGATATTTGAAAAGGAAACTATTAGTGTTGATAAAGAAAATATAATCTTCTAATATAAACTATGGCTAAAGACTACTATGAAACTCTTGGGGTGAATCGCAATGCCTCAGATGAAGAAATAAAAAAAGCATACAGGAAATTTGCTCATAAATATCATCCAGAC
This sequence comes from uncultured Candidatus Saccharibacteria bacterium, assembly GCA_964477425.1. GTDB lineage: Bacteria > Patescibacteriota > Minisyncoccia > CAYZDR01 > CAYZDR01 > CAYZDR01. Next base: position 1,454 of record CAYZDR010000017.1, on the reverse strand, counting down.
AAAAAAGATGGAGATGAAGCAAAATTTAAGGAAGTGAACTCTGCCTATCAAGTTTTGTCTGATAAAACTAAAAAGCAACAGTACGATCAGTTTGGTCAAACATTTGATGGAGCTGGAAGTTCTGGCGCTCAAGAGAACCCATTTTCAGGTGGGTTTTCTAACATGGGAGGAATGCACTTTGAAGGTGTGGATATTGATCTTGGAGATATTCTTGGAAACATGTTTCATGGGGGTGGAAGTAGGAGAAATACAAGAACTAAAAAAGGATCTGATATTGCAGTTGATGCTGAAATTTCATTTGAAGAAATGGTCGCAGGTGTGAAAAAAGAAATTAGATTATATAAAAATGTTCAGTGTGATAAATGTAATGGATCCGGAGCAGAGCCGGGGGCAAAGGTTAACAAATGTTCTGATTGCGGTGGAACAGGTCGCAAACAAGTAACACGAAGAACTTTTTTGGGATCATTCGCACAAGTCGTCGTTTGCCCAACATGTGAAGGAGCGGGGGAAGTGGCGGACAAAAAATGTTCCAAATGTAGGGGCGTTGGAAGTGTTAAAGAATATGATAATATAGCAATAGAAATTCCACCCGGTGTTGAAAGTGGGGAAACTTTAGTTGCTCGTGGGAAAGGTGAAGCAGGTGGGAAGAATAGTGTTGCAGGGGATTTGTATATTAATTTACGTGTGAAATCGCACCCAGATTTTAAGCGTGAGGGATCAAACCTGTTTTATAAACTGCCAATTAGCTTTAGCTCGGCAGCTTTAGGGTTTAAGGCGGAAGTCCCGACCGTTGATGGATCTGTTGAAATGAAAATTGCACCAGGTACTCAATCTGGGACAATTTTAAGATTAAAAGAAAAGGGATTACCGCAACGTTATGGTCGGAGAGGGGATCAATTTGTTGAGATTCAGGTGGTGGTGCCGAGGAAATTATCTAGGAAGGGGAAGAGGTTGTTGGAAGAGCTGGAATCTGAGTTATAAACGGATTTGCACGGATGAGAAACGGATGTTCGCGGATCACGGATGCGACGCCCTCACCCCCTGCGCCCCTCTCCCTACTTGCTGGACAATGTAAACCTAATATAATATTTTCCTTACTTTTATAAATTTATCCTGACAATACATCTGGGCGAGGGGAGGCGTATAACGTCATGACGACGTTCCCCCTTTTACCGTCATCCCGAAAGTTTTTTGAATAAAAAAATTTGAGGGATCCCGTGACCATAATGGAATGAATAAACGGACACGTGTATACGTGCGTATATACGAAACGGAGTTGTGATGGGCTGTTGATGAAGGATAAATAATATATGGAAAAAGAAAATGTTAAATATTTTGGATTTATATTTTGGCTACATTTAGTGGTTGTAATGTTTGCCTATTTGTCTCCATTTTTGTTTAGGCTCTAGACCAGATAACGCTATGATATAATAGGGTTATGAGGTTTAGTAGAG
>CAYZDR010000016.1:0-17735 GCA_964477425.1 uncultured Candidatus Saccharibacteria bacterium | reverse complement strand
AAATACCATGCCAATCATGATCCTCAGTAATTGAATTGAAAAGTTACCGTGTTATCTAATGATACAAATGATGAATTTTTAAATAAAATTGAGGCAAAGAAAAATTTTGAATTGACTAAAAAAGAAGTTGCTCAGGTCATTATATTCGCTCAAGATTTTCTTAATAAAGCTAATCAAATTAAATTGGGAGATGCTTTTGTTGTTGGAGAAGGAATTTTCGGACTAACAAATAAAGAAAAAGAAAATATCAATCTTACAAAAGAAGAAAATAATCTAATTAAGCCATATTTTACCACAGAGCAACTGGGTAGATACCATGCTAATAAAAACAACATCCTTTGGTTGATTTATACAGATTCAAAATTCAGAGATCTCAATGAAATTAAACCGTATCCAAATATAAAAAATCATTTAGATACATTCAAAGATGTTATTACATCGGACAATAAACCGTATGGTCTACATCGAGCTAGAGATGAACGATTTTTTCTTGGTGAAAAAATAATCGTGCTTAGAAAATGTTCTGAACGACCAGTATTTACTTATACTGATTTTGACTGTTATGTTTCAGCAACTTTTTATGTAATCAAAACAGACAGATTAAATCAAAAATATTTAACAGGGTTATTAAACTCAAAGCTAATTGAATATTGGCTTAAAAATAAAGGGAAAATGCAGGGTAGCAATTTTCAGATAGACAAAGAGCCTTTATTGAATTTGCCTTTAATGAAACCTGAAGAAAAAGAGCAAAAAGAAATCGCTATGTTTGTTGATAATGTAATAAAACTCTATAAAGACTTTCGTAATACTTCCGCTAATACTGACAAATGGCATTTATTAAAAAGCGAAATTGAAAAATTAGAGAAACAAATTGATGAGGCAATTTATAAACTTTATGGACTAACAGATGGAGAAATTAGGGTTATTGAAAAAATATGAGTATGTTTATAGGTGAAGAGCGTAAAACTTCTCTTAAAATTTTGATTGATTCCACTTCTTTGAAATCGGATAATGCTAAGAGGTTGTTGAATTATTCTAATAACGATCTCTTTGAATTCGTCTCTCTCGGAAAGTCTACTAAACATACGGAAGCACGGTTTTCACTTGACTCTATGAAAGAAATTAATGAAATTATAATTGATAAATCAAGAGTAGGATTTTTCTATAAAATTTCCGATATACAAATGTTTTCAAAATTGCTTGATATAGAATATGACGATCTAATCTTAACTTATATTTTAGCAACTCTTATAGAAACGAGTAAGAAAAAAATAATTTTAGTAACGGAGAGAAAGAAAATATTTAATAGATCAAATTGGGGAAAAAACGGATTTCCTAATTTACCAGTAAATAGCATATTCAGTCCAGATGAAGCAATTATCTATATTGATCTTTATTGTAAAAACCAGAATCAGTTTCTTATTGCACCAGATTACTATGTAAATAAGGGATGTTGGTATCTCTATTCACTTAAAACAAAGCTTTTGAATTATCAACAAGTTTGGTCAGTGGTTATTTCCAGTGAAAAGTATGTTCCTTGGCAAAAAGAATTGATAGAAATTACAGAATCTTTAAGTAACAGAATGATCGATATACTTATAGCGATAGATGAGATAGGAATAAATTATTATAAAGAAGTTAATAACGATACTCAGGATACAATGATTTATCATTTTAATTATTGGGTAACACTATTTACAGGAATTTTTGATACATTGGCATGGATTTCTAAATATCGTTATCAAATTGAATTTGAAAGGGTTGAAAGAATTGGATTACGAAAGAATAGGCAAAAAGACTTTATGAAACTTATATTTGAAAAAAATAACAAAATTAAAACTTTTCTTGAAGGTAATTCGTCTATCATCAATTTGATGTATATTCCAAGAGACTTAATTATGCACAGAACAAGATTAAAGGGAGTACAATTAGATAACCGAAATGAGAAGTTTTGCTTTAATATGGTACAAATACCGGAGGGATTTTTTAAACGAATTGTTGCATTGTCAAAAGAAAAGGGCGATGCTCTTAGAGAATGGGGGCATTGCAAATCTCATGATGACTATTTTCTTGAACCGTATAGATTTGTTCAAAAAGCAACATCCAGTCTAATTAAGTTTGTCGATGGGTACCTCGAATTATTGAATTTTGACGAATACAAGAAAGAACAAGATAAAATAATTTTTGGATTGAAGGAAAAAATTGAAAATAGTGATAAACCCAACTCAGAGAAACAATTTTTACAAGATCTCGATAACTTTAATAAATTTCATTTGGGATATTGAAAAATAAGATATAATGATACTGGTAATGATACTGGTATCTCAAGCTTTTGGCTAAAATATGCGATTTATTACCTGTAGTACCAAAACAATGATACAGGTAAATGATACAGGTAGATTTGAAATTTAGCGTAGAATAAGGAGTTTTTGCTGTATCTAAAACGTAAATTAGATACAGGTATGAAAAACTGCTCGAAGAATTGAGTACATATCAGTACTAATTTCGGCGACAAAACGGTCGCTGACCTTGACAAAAGTGTAGATGTCTCTTATGATACATTAAGTGTTCATTAACAATTTATTCGTATATAGATACAACAATAATTGAAAGGGGAAATTGGTATGTCATTAAGAATAGTTGCGGTATCTGCTCCTGATTATTTAATGGGGCGACTTGATACAAATTCTTTGACTAGTAAAGATCCTGTAAGTTTACATAATGCTTGCAGGTATGCTGCTTTTTTGGCAGAGAATAAGATAGGTGCATGGGGTGATAGTAATTGGGCTGTGCCAAGAAAAGAAAGGAGACAAAAATTATTACTCATGAATTCATTTAAGGAAGAGGCGTCTTTTTTAGAAGATATGTTGATCAAAGAAAGTCCAAATTTGTTGTTAATAGGGGCGATGACTTTATGTCTTCCTGGTGCAGTTGAATGTGCGAAAATAGCTAAGCAGATATTTGGTGACAAAATATGTATAGTTTTGGGCGGTCGTCATGTTAATGAAACTATGTATTACAGTAAGAAATGGAATAAAGTTAAACATCATGCTGGTTCGCCATTAGTTCTTATGCTAAAAAGAGAAATAGACAGAGTTTTTGATATCGTTGTATCTGGTGAAGGAGAATTCGTAATAGTAAAAATCGGTGAGGCGGTAGAATATCTTGTAAGAAAAAACGATGATTTAAAAAATGTTCTTAATTATATTGATCAAGCGGAATTAGGCAAAATTCCAGGGAAATGGATTATCGGCGGAATAATAAATGATCAAATTAAGGAGATTATTGGAGACGGTTTAGAAATTGATAGGGATAAATTGCCATCACCAGCGAGAATGTTCGGAATAAGGAATAAATTTAATGTTTTTGGTGATAGACTTACTGGCCATGCGTTTAGTGATATTGGATCTGGTTGTATCTATAACTGTTCTTTCTGTAGTGAGAGAAATAATGTTTGTGGTTCATTAAGACAAATAGAAACAGCAGGATATAGATTATTTCGACAGTTACTAGATATTAAAGAGGTGATTTATGAAGATAATTCTAATACTAAGGCAAGTGCGTTTATTGAAGATTCGTTAATGCTAGGGGGATTAGATATCCAAATTAGAAGGTTGATTAGTTTGTTGAATTTCCATCCAATAGAAATAAAATTTGGTGGGCAATTGACTGTTGATACCGCGATTAAACATAAAACATTGATAAAAGAATTGAGCTATTTAGGATTTGAATATCTTTTTTTCGGGATAGAAACAATAAATCCTTCTTTGGTGGGCGGAATGAGTAAAGATATTTGCAAAGATGATTGGATCTCAAGAGTAGAATCTTTAATAGAGTTTCTTTCTAATTCAAAAATCTTAATTGGTGTATCTATACTTTTTGGGTTAGGTGAATCACAACAGAGCAGGATTGAGTTAATTAAAAAAATATCTAATTGGCAAAAGGAGTATAGGAGCTTAAAAGTGGTTAGTTTTAACTGGGCTGTACAACATCCTCTTTGCGGATATGATGGTAATTGTAACTATAGCTACAAAGAATGGGGTATTAGTTCATTGGATTATATTGAAGCTTTTCGTGATTATGGAGAAGCATCTGTGCTATATCCATTGTCAAATGTTAAAGTTCCAAAGATAGAGGAGTTAAATGAATTAAGAGAATTAAGAAAAACAATTGACGGCTAGGATATATTTGATATAATTCAGATAAAGAAAGGAATTAACTTATGATTAATATCTCAATAGACCAATCATTAAAAAAGGCAAGTCCAAGTTTGATGTTAGGTGTAGTTCATGCATCGGTAAAAGTGGAAAAAGGTTCTGATGCTTTGTGGCAAGAAATTAATAAAACTATTTCTGTGGTTTCAAAGCAGTATTCTCTTGATAGTATACCAAATATATCGGAAATCACAGCTGTTAAAAATACATATAAACGATTAGGTAAAGATCCATCAAGATACAGGGGTTCCGCAGAGGCTCTACTAAGAAGAATATTACAAGGGAAAGGATTGTATAGAGTTAATAATGTTGTTGATATTAATAATCTTGTTTCAATAGAAACACTTTGCCCTGTTGGTTCATATAATCTTGAAAACATTGAACAACCAATTATTTTTAAGGTTGGACAGGAAGGGGAATCATACAAAGGAATTGGAAAAGAAATTATTAATATTGCTGGATTGCCTGTATTTGCTGATAAGTCAGGTCCTTATGGAAGTCCGACTAGCGATTCAGAAAGAGCAATGATTACAAATGGTGCAAAGAACATATTAATGATAGTCATTTCTTTTATTGGTAATAAAAAGATGGATAAGATATTAAAAAAAGTGGCTTTGAGATTAGAAAAGTTTGCTGAAGCTAAAATTATAGACAAAATTATTGTGGAGTAACGGGAGGGATTGATGTGAATTCAATAAAGGATTTCTACGACTCTGGTAACGGAGACTATCTTGTAGAATCAATAAATTATCCAAAAGAAATTCAAGAGTATCTAAAAAAAGAAAAAGCACTTCTTTGTAAAATAAAAGAATGTTTTAATTGTTTAGTTGAAATTGGATGTATGAGTGGTCGATATTTGAATTGGTGTATCGAAGAAGATAAAGGATATTTGGGTATTGATGTTGTTCATCGGTATATTGAAGAGGGAAAATGTAAGATATTGAATTGTGAATTATCGCCATTAAAATACCAAATGGTTGTTGGATCGGCTGAAAATATTTGCGAAATTGTTCAAGAAAATAAAGTAAGCAGTTCTTATAAAAAAATACTTTTATTTTTCCCATTCAATAGTTTCGGGAATATGAGTAACCCCCAGACTATTATTGATTCTTTACACAAAACAGGATTGATTTTCTTAATATGTTCATACCAGACTAATCTTAGAGTTAACAATATAAGGGATGATTATTATAAGAATTGTGAATATAAAGGAATTCAACGTATTGTTAATAGAAAAGGTGTTAGATTCATTTCTAAAGAAGGTCTTAATACTATTGCATATGAGCCAGATTATCTTTGCGAATGTTCCAAAAAAGTTGGTATTACTCTAAAAATGATTAAGTTTTCTGATATCGGTATGGCTTATCACAATATCGACAAATTATAGATATAACGAAAAAGGGTCAAAACAAAGTGTTTTGACCCTTTTCTCTTGTATTTTCCTCTAATCTATACGGAATTAGTCTCACTTTATTTAAGATAGTATACCGATACTATCTTAAAATTATAGGTGAATTTAAAATTTAGATTTAGAGCTTTTTATTTTGGCGAAAACATGATAATATAGGGATAGTTTAGCCGAAGTGGCTCAATGGCAGAGCAACACATTCGTAACGTGTAGGTTGTGGGTTCGATTCCCACCTTCGGCTCAGTTATAAAATTTATGTATAAACCAGAATTATTATCTCCAGCGGGGACGTTGGAAAAATTAAAGACAGCATTTTTATTTGGCGCCGATGCAGTATATGCAGGAGTGCCTGATTTTAGTTTGCGTGCGCGAATAAATAGTTTTGATCACGACGCAATAAAAGAGGGGACAGAATATGCGCATAAACTCGGAAAAAAATTATACGCTACTGCTAACATTTTTCCATTTGACGAAGATCTAAAAAAAGTTAGAGAAACGATTGAAAAATATTGTGAAGCAAATGTGGATGCTATTATAATTTCTGATCCGGGAATTGTGAAAATCGCAAAAGAAGTAAATCCAGATATGCCATTACATCTTTCAACTCAATCGAATTGTACAAACTCAGAGACGGCAAAATTTTGGTATGATCAGGGAGTCTCAAGAATTATTATCGCGCGGGAAATGTCATTAGAAAATATTCTTTCAATGCACGAGAAAGTTCCAGAAGTAGAGTTGGAATGTTTTGTTCATGGAGCAATGTGTGTTTCATATTCTGGAAGATGTATATTAAGCAAACTTTTTTCAGACAGAAGTGCAAATCAAGGAAAGTGTTCCCAGCCGTGCCGATGGGGATATGATATTATGCCAACAGGTGAATCAGATAAGAATGTAAAAATAGAACAGGATCAGCATGGAACATATATTTTAAATTCAAAAGATCTGTGTTTAATAAATCACTTAGATCAATTACGAGATGCTGGGGTTATATCTTTCAAAATAGAAGGTAGAACAAAGAGTACTTACTATGTTACTGGAATTACAAAACTTTATAGACAAGCGATAGATGGTGATTGTAAACTGGCAGATAAATTTGAATTAGAACTGGAAAAATTTATGAATAGGGGATATACATCAGGCTTTCTATTTTCAGAAGAACAATGTGAACACAATTTTCAGGAATCTCACAAAGAGTGCAATTGGCAGTTTGTAGGAGAAGTGGTAGAATTAGGTGAGGGGGAGATAAGCGTGAAAATACATAATGAGTTATTTATTGGAGATGAGGTAGAAATAGTTATTCCACATGGGGATAACATTAAATTAAAAATTGATAATATGAAAGATGTAAAGTCAGGAGATAATATAGAAGAAGCGCATGGTGGACAGGAGAAAATCATTAAAATAAGTATCGGATACGATATCGGACAAAGTGCTGTTATCGGCTCTGTTATAAGGAAAAAAAGGGTATGATTGTAAAAATATTAAAAAATGGGCAGACATTAAAAAACACCATGAGATCCTTGGGATATTACGAAAATGTTAATCGTAAAAATGAGCTTAATTACATTAGACCATTGAATTCAAGTGGTTATCCACGATTTCATATATATCCACGCGAAGCCGGAGATTCTTTTGAATTGAATTTACATCTAGATGCTAAAAAACCATCCTACCGCGGGACGAGCGCACATGGTGGGGAATATGATGGAGAAGTTGTTGAACGTGAGGCGGAGAGAATACGATAAATATGATAAACCAAATTTTGTTTATATCGTCAAGACTTGCGGAGAATAAAATATGACGGTAGAATAAAAATGTTAAAAGATAAGGTAACTTGATAAAGTAACTTGCAAAGAAAATAAAAATGATCAAAGTAAAAAATCTAACAAAAAAATTTGGGGAAACACTGGCTCTTGATGGAGTTAGTTTTGATGTAAGCAAAGGCGAGGTGTTAGGATTTTTGGGACCAAACGGAGCAGGCAAGTCAACTACGATGAGAATTATTACTGCTTTCATTGCACCAACTTCTGGGACAGTAGAAATAGATGGATTAGATGTTACAGACAATTCTTTAGAAACAAGAAAAAAAATAGGATACCTTCCTGAAAACGTTCCGCTTTATGATGATATGAAAGTTGTGGAATATTTAAGATTCATCGGTGGAATTAGAGGGATTGGAAAATTTGAAATAAAAGAAAAAATTAAAAAGATGATTGAAGTTTGTGGATTGCAAAAAGTGATCCGCAGAAATATAGGAGAACTCTCAAAAGGGTTCAGACAAAGAGTTGGATTAGCACAGGCGATGATTCATGATCCAGAAGTTCTTGTTTTAGATGAGCCAACTACTGGACTTGATCCAAATCAGATTGCGGAGATTCGTTCTTTGATCAAAACATTAGGGCAAAACAAAACTGTAATTTTAAGTACTCATATTCTGCCAGAAGTTTCTGCAACTTGTTCTAGAGTCATCATTATCAATAATGGGAAAATTGCTGCAACTGGAACACCAAAAGAATTAGCATCCAAATTAAGAGGTAAAAATATCTTGTATGTAAAAATTAAAGGTCCGAAAGAAAAAGTGTTAGAATGTTTGAATGATATGGAAAATGTAGAAACGGTAGGGGAGAAGGACAGAGAGAATAGCGATATTATTGGATATGAAATTGTTGTAAAAGGGGACGCGGATCTGAGAGAATATCTATTCATGACAATTGCACGACAGGGATGGTCTGTTCTAGAATCACGACAAGACGAAGCAAGTCTTGAAGACGCATTTAGAGAAATCACCAAATAAATAAACGTATAAAATTATTATATGAAGAATATTATAATCATTACAAAAAAAGAGATAGCGTCATATTTTAATTCTCCGATAGCATATATTTTCGTTGCTATATTTTTGATTACTACAAGTTGGCTATTTTTTCAGGGATTCTTTTTGCAAGCACAGGCATCTATGAGATCTTACTTCAATCTTCTTCCATGGATATTTTTGTTTTTAGCTCCAGCGTTGACCATGAGAATGTTTGCCGAAGAGAAAAAGACAGGAACTATAGAATCTCTTTTGACTTTACCTATTTCAGATTGGGAAGTTGTTTTAGCAAAATTTTTATCTGCAACAATATTTATAGGTTTTGCTCTTGTGCTATCGCTAACAATTCCAATTAGCATAAGTTTTTTAGGGAAGCTTGATTGGGGTCCTGTGATCGGTGGATACTTGGGAGCGTTTCTTATGGGTGGGGCATTTATCTCTTTGGGATTATTTATTTCTTCACTAACTAAAAATCAGATAGTTGCTTTCTTAGTCGGTGTTGTTTCTTGTTTTTTCATATATATAATTAGTAGCAGTTTTGTTCTGAATTCTGTAACAATATTTTTTGCAAGAATTTTAAGTTTTCTTGGAACAGGATCTCACTTCTTTAATATTCAAAAAGGAATTATTGATTCTCGGGATATTATTTATTATGGATCGTTCATGTTTTTCTTCCTATGGCTATCTGTAAAAAGCTTAGAATCTAGAAAGTGGAAATAATGAAGTTAAAAAGTTTCAGCCCAAGGCTGATCCGCCTAGGGCGGAAAAAGTTCATAAAGTTAAAAAGTCCAATAACGTCGTAATCATAGTATTCCTGCCCAAGGCAGGTCGCCTCGGGCGACAATTAAATCATTAAAATCATAGTTCAAGACATATGTTTACAGAAAAGAAATCACAATATAAATACAATGCGATTATATCAACAATTTTAGTGTTGGGAATTTTAATTGTTGCTGGTCTTATTTCTACAATGCTACCATTGAGAGGGGATTTAACTGAAAATAAAGAATTTAGTATTAGCGATGCAACCATAGGGATTCTGAAAGATTTGGATGATGTAGTGAATGTAAAAGCATATTTTTCAGAGAAATTACCTGCAGAGTTTTTGAATGTTAGGCAAACTACAAAAGATATTTTAGGAGAATATGAAAATTATTCACGTGGAGATATAAGTATAGAATTTATAGATCCAAAAGATGATGAAGATTTACAAAAAGAAGCTAGAAGTTTCGGGATCCCAGAATTACAATTTTCTAATGTTCAAAAAGATAAGTATGAAATGAGCAAAGGGTATTTGGGAGTAGTGATACTGTATGCTGATAATAAAGAAGTCATTCCTGTCATTAAAGATACTAGCACTCTTGAGTACAATTTAACTGCAGCGATTAAAAAAGTTACTTTAGACCAAGATATCAAAATTAGATTTGCAACAGGTAATGGCGAGTTAGATAACGAGGAACAAATCTCAAAAATATATAAAGGGCTTGCACAATTATACAATGTCTCAACCATAGATCTTTCAAATGGAAATCTAATTCCTGACGATGTAACAACTTTAGTTATAGCTGGACCGACTGAAAAATTTTCATTGAGAAGCCAATATGTTGTTGATCAATTTTTCATGCGAGGTGGAAGTCTACTAATATTAAATGGTGGAGTAAAAGTTGGAGAAATGCTTAGAGCAAGTAGTAATGTTGTTGATCTAGAAAAGTTAATAAAACATTACGGTATAGAAATAAACAGTGATTTGGTTTTAGACAATTCTTGTGAGATGGCACAGTTCACTAGTGGATACACAACATTTATCACTCCATATTCATTTTGGCCAAAAATTGGAGAGAATGGATTTAATCAAGAAAGTTCTATAACTGGAGATCTTGAAAATTTGGTTTTACCTTGGACAAGTTCTTTGGATATTTCTCAGGATGTGTCAGACGGAATGGTGACTCGTTTAGTAATGTCTTCAAACAGATCATGGGTAGTAGAAGATTCGTTTAATATCGCTCCAGACATAGATCATGCTCCGGGTGATTTTGAGGAAAGCCTTCTTGCTGCTTCGGCGTCTGGTAAATTCACAAGTTTTTTCGCTGGAAAATCAATTCCTCAAAAAGAAATTAGTGAAGATTCTGAAGATATGATTCCTCAGACAGAAAATGAAAAAGAATTTCTTTCTGACTCTCAACAAGATGGAAGGATTGTGGTAGTAGGAAGTGCTAATTTTATTGAGGATAGTTTCTTACAACGATTCCCAGAAAATGCTGTTTTCTTCCAAAATATTTTAGATTCTGTTTCTATGGATGACGCTTTAATATCAATCAGATCACGTACTGCTTCATCAAGACCACTCAAAGACGATCTTTCAGAAACAGTTAAAGCGATTATAAAATTTATTAACATATTCTTTGTTTCAATAATCCTTGCAATTTTTGGAATTATCAAATGGACCATTAGGAGGAAAATAAGCAAAGAAATTTTTTAATAGAGAAAGGACAAATATGCAACGATTCAAAACTACGATTCTATTAGCAATTGTGTTAGGAATTCTCATTGTCGTTACTGCAACAGCTTCCATCATATCAAATGGGAAACAGGACGATAAAAATGGTGAAGCGCTTATAACAGCTAATATTCGCGAAGCAAATAAAATAGAAATAATAAAAGGTGAGGAAATTCAAGAATTAAGTAAGGTTGAGAATAAGTGGGTTGTATCTTCAAAATCAGGAGTTAATGCAGATCAAGCGGTTGTCAATGAAATGATAAATAAGGCTGAGGAAATAACAAAAAATGATTTAGCATCCACCAATCCTGAAAAAAAATCATCTTTTGAAGTAGATGAATCAGGAGTTGAAATAAAAATGTATTCAGGAGATTCTTTAATCACAGATTTCTTTGTAGGAAAAGCTGGGGCAGATTTCAATAGTACTTATGTTAGATTAGCAGAAGAAGATGATGTATATCTAACAAAAAATTATATCAGAATGCATTTTGATAAAAGTGATTTCAGAGATTTAGCTATACTGGATTTTGATAAAGATCAAGTGTCAGAAATTAAGATTGATCAGAAAGAAAAGGAAATTACGATTTTGTTGAAGGAAGATGGTCAATGGAAAGCTGAATGGTATGACCAGTTTAAGGTGGATGAAAGCAATGTGACCTCACTACTTAGCTCATTGGCAAAACTTTCTGCTAAAGATGTGATTGTTGGTAAAAGTTTATCTGAGGCAGGATTGAGTAGCCCAAGTATGACTCTTACAGTTAAAATGGAAAGTGGTGAAGAAAATATTTTGTTTGTCGGAGATAAAGAAAAAGAGGTTTATTACGTGAAACGTTCTCTTGGTGACACAATTTATACTGTTCCGGAATATAAAATCAAAGATATGCAAAAAGGGAAAGATGACTTTGAGTTGAAATAAGATTGCAGTAGTTTGCAAATTAAAAACACCATGGGATAAACCCATGGTGTTTTTATACTCCTTCGTTAAATAAATTCTAATTCTGTATAATACTCCGTAGCTTCGTACTTAATAGTGGTAATAAGGATTATCTATTATAACAACTACGGAGTATATACTATAGGTAATAAAAAAGCGAAGGAGTATAATTTTTAATATATTGATACGAGGACCTTTTACGGCATATAGCCACTATCCCAAAAAATGGGGCCCTTCAGGAGGGTAGAAGGACAAGATCCTCGAGTCAATACATTAAAAATCACAAGTATATTATACAGGATCTAATAAAAGCTGTCAAGTGAAATGGTGTTTTTGTCAAGGTGTGTTGGCCCGAGTTCAAGAAATAATTGCAACACTTCATTAAAAATTAAGTATAATGGAGTGTATGAAGAAAACACAACAAAGTATCAGTAGGAATAGAGGGTTTAAGCGTATAGACTTTAAGGAGAGAGTACTAATTGAAGCTAGGTATTGTATAGATAAGAAAAAGATGTCGGATATTGCTAGAGAGCTGAAACGTCCCACATCTGCTGTTAGCAGAGAGATTGATGGAAAGCCAAGAATTGGGATGGGTAGATATTCTGCAGAAATAGCTCAAATGAAGTCGGAGAAAAAGAGAAATAATCAAGGAAGAAAAAGTAAATTTGATTATGATCTTTTGAAAGATTATGTAGTTAAAAATTTGAAATTAGGATGGTCTCCGGAACAGATAGAATTACGCTTACCGATAGATTATCCGGATGATACAAAAATGAGAGTTTCATATGAAGCTATCTATCAATATGTTTATGCGCAGATATACAGAGATGGGCACGGAACATTAAAAAAAGGATGTGAAGATTTAAGAAAATATTTAGTTCGCAGACATTCTAGAAGGCAGAAAAAGGGACTTAGGAAAGCTCAGAAATTAGAGAGAAAGCTGTCATTGCCTTCAATAGAGAATAGACCGAAGGAAGTTGATAAAAGAAAAAGTGTCGGACATTGGGAGGATGATTGTATAGTTTCACGTCAAAGCAAGGTTCGAGTTAAAAGTGTTAATGAGAGAGTGAGCGGAATTGTATTCTTTGGGAGAACCATTGATGGTACGGCTAAGTCGTGTGATAAAGTTGTAATCAATCGATTACAAAAGATTCCTCTTAATTTTAGAAAAACATTAACACGTGATAGAGGAACTGAAAATTTTGGATACAAGAACATCGAAGAAAAACTGCAATTATCTTGTTTCTTTGCTCATCCGTATTGCTCACATGAAAGAGGATCCAACGAAAACACTAATGGATTGTTGCGTAGATATTTTCCAAAGAAAACTGATTTTGCAAAAATCACAGATGAAGAGATTTCCCAAGCTGAACATCTTATTAATTCCCGTCCAAGGAAAAGGCATTGCGGATTGACGCCTTATGAGGTATTTTATCAGAAGACAGGTGTTGCGTTAGATTCTTGAATGTAGCTGGTTCGTATTAAAATAGATGCATCTACCTTCGCCAAAACTACGGCAGACAGGTCTATAGATGCATCTATTTTAATATTTTTTTCTTGTTGATGGGGGGTTATATAAAAATGTGCATTTAAATGCACATTTTATTGATTTTTGGAGGGAAATGGGGTATTATTGATGGAGAGAATAAGGAGAATAAGTATAAAATAATAAGATTATGGACAACAGTCTTTCAAATTTTATAAAGTACTGTCTCGGTTACGTGAAATTAACGAGACAACGTACTACATTAGCGCAACAAAGATATTCCGTTCATTTGCCAACGAAATTTTTTGGATTACTTAGTCTATTAAATGGAAAAACTGATGATGAAGCAGGTGAATTAATTAATTTAGAAACTTTTTACAAATATGATCCTAATGATGATATGTCTGAAGACGAAATGGATAATTATGGAAAAGAAAAAGAATTAGCAGGTAAAATTGATGATATTTATAATAAACACAGGAATAATCAATATACAAAACAAGTTATATTAAGTTTCGGATATTTTGAAATTGAAATTCCTATTGAAAATAATAATGATATTGTTTCATCAGAAGAACAAGATGAGAGCGAAGAAGAAAAATCTGTCAAGACTAAAATTGATCGATATCCGCTTTTTTCATTGCCGATCAAAATAGAACAAAAATTCAATAAAAAAACTAATGCTAGAGAATATTCTATCTATTTTGTTGATCCGGATGTTCAAGTGAATTTAGGGATGTTGGAATCAATTCTTGGCGAGGATTTATATTTCCAACTTTTAGAAGAAATGGGGAAATATGAGATTGAAGGGAAACTTACTTTACCTATAGTTGATTTAGAGATATTTAAAGAAATTTGGCATAAAATAAAATCCCAGTTACGATTAAAAAATACTAATTTTGACGAAAAGTCTTTTTCACTCGAAGAAATAAAAATTGCCTTGAGCCCAAAAGCAAATTACTTTCTTGCTGAAGATTTAGCAAGACTTACGAAACTAACAGAAGAAGAACTTGCTAAAACTGCACTTACAAGCTGGACACAAGATAACGAGTTAAATATTGAAAGCGAGACACCGCATGAAAAAGATTTATATTTTCCATTTCTTTATGATAGATATCAACTTTCTACACTTTCAATTTTGGGTAATAAAGGAGCAATAATTCAGGGACCACCCGGAACAGGAAAATCAGAAACGATTTCAAATATACTTTGTCACCTTGCTGCTACAGGTAAACGTGTACTTTTTGTTAGTCAAAAGGCACAAGCCTTAAAAGTGGTAAAAGATAAACTTAAAAAACTTGATGTAAAATATCTATTTGGTTATTTACCGAATCCAAATTCAGAACAGATTAGCGAAGAAGATGAAGCAGATGGTATAGCCCCACAATTAAGTGCTCTTGAATCGCATATTGAAAAAATGGGGTATAAATTTAATTTCAGAAGAAAACTAGTTGAATATACCGAAAGAGATGCATCAGTTTCAGCTATTGATCAAATTGTTGCAGAAAAAGAAAAAAATTGCGATGCCCTAAATGAAGTTATTGCTATGCAAAGAAAAGTATATCAACTTCATCAAGAGCTCGCACAGTTAAAGGAATACGATATAGACATTTCTGATTTTCAATGTTTCGCAAAAAGTTTTTCATCTAATGAATGGCAAGAGATAAAAGGTATAAAGACTGAGATAGAAACACTTGATAAAATCATTAAAGAATATGAGCAGAGTGATGAAAAGAAAAAATTTAATCAATTATTTTCCTCTCTTGATTTAAGCGATAAACATTTCACAGAAGCAATTGGGAAAATTAAGGATGATATTGCTAAAACTGGTTACGATGGACACTCTGATTTTTTACGTGCATTTAACAATTTTCATAGAAAATTTAGGCTAAATAAGATTTTTGATAGCTTACCTCGTGAAATTAGGGATGAAATTAATAAACAATTAAAAAAAGATTTATCAAAGAATAAACAAGAGATTTTTATTAATTTGTTATATGATTATTGTAATTTTTACGAAAATGATCAACGTTTAGAGGATTCTAAAGGAAAGTTGCGAAAAAAATTAAACATTTGTGGTGTTTCAGATAAAGAATTTGCAATTTTAGATAATAAAATTAATAGTATTACAACTGTTGATTTGGAAGAAGCTAAAAATAAAATTTTACGTACACAAACAATAAAAACAGAATTACAAAAATTATCACAAACAGAAAATACTAACAAAATAAGTTCTATGTTAAAACATGCCGAACAAGAACGAGTTAAACGGGTCGGACTTTATATTCAAAATATTATTGATCAAGGAATTATTAAAAAATGGAAAGAAGGTATAACTATTAAACAGATAGTAAATAGACTTTCCAAGGCATTCGGAAAGTCTAAAAAAGCGTTTAAAACATTTGATAATCTTCGGAAAGATGTAAATAATTTCAATGCAATTTTAGATTTGATTCCAGTTTGGATAATGGAACTTGACGACGCAAGTCGTATTATTCCGCTTGAAGCAGGAATTTTTGATTATGTTATTTTGGATGAAGCTTCACAATGTAATGTTGCTTATACTTTACCTGTTATGTATAGGACTAACAAAGTTTTATTTGTGGGGGATAGCGAGCAAATGCGAGATAATACAATAATGTTTAAATCGAATAAATTTTTTGATAAATTGGCACATACATATGATATCCCAGATGATAAACAAATTAAAGCAACTGGATCGGCAGTTCAATCTGTTTTAGATATTGCAAAAAATCGTGGATTTATGTCTAAAACACTTCATTATCATTATCGCTCTCCGAAAGAATTAATAAATTTCAGTAACGAGTATTTTTATAAACCAAATGGAAAGGAATTAATACCTGTCAATAGTAATTATCTTACCTATAAAGATACAAATCGAGTAATGCTTGTTCATGAAGTAGAATCTGATTGGAGCGAAGAATTTTCTGACAAAGTAAATGTTGCTGAAGCAAAAGCAATACTAGAACTTTTTAAAGAATTGCGTAACGATGAACGATATCATAATAAATCCATCGGAATTCTATCTTTCTTTCATGCACAAGCAACATATATTCGTGAACTTTTTGAACAAGAAGAACTAAAAGAAGAAGATGATAATTATAAAGTAAGTATCATCGAAGGTATTCAAGGAGACGAAAAAGATATTATCATTTACTCATTTGTTATTAGAACGCCAGAACAAAAGAATAAATATGTACCTTTAACCGGCGAAGGTGGCGATATTCGTGCCGATATCAACAAAGGTAGGGTTAACGTTGCATTCTCACGAGCAAAATTACAAGTTCACTGTTTCGTTAGTGTATCTCCTCAAAAGATGCCAGAAAAAATTTGGCTTAAAAAGTATCTTAGATATGTGCAAGAAAATGGAGAAATTGATTTTTATTCAACTGACCTTAAACCGTTTGATTCATATTTTGAAGAAGATTTCTTTAATCTTTTACGTGCGAAATTAAAACGTGGTTATAAAATTCAAAATCAAGTTGAAAGCTGTGGTTTTAAAATTGATTTTGTTGTAAGTAATGTAAATTCAGGTAAACGTATTGCAGTTGAATGTGATGGACCCTGTCATTTCAAAGATGAAATAGATGAAGCGTATGGTATTCATATTGATAGTGACGAGGAACGTCAATGTGTACTTGAAGCTGCGGGTTGGAATTTTTTCAGGGTTAAATATGCGGATTGGATTGATAAAAGTTTTGATCGCGATGTAGTTGTTGAAACGATAGTAAATTTATTAAAATAAAAATTTATATTTTACGTCGTGGAATTAAAAAGTAAATCGTAGAAAAAAATGAAGCTGAAAGAGAAATCGTTGATCAGAATAAGAAGTTGATTGAGATTATGGAGAAAAAAATAAATGGTATTGGGAAAATAAAATTATGAATAAAGTTGATTTAAAATTTTCTGATTTTTTGAGTGAGTTTGATGATTTCGGTAAAAATGAGTGGGTTACAGTGTATGAAAATCATAAGGACGATGAAGAAGAGACGTCTTATTTATATTGTGCCTTAATCTCAAATAGTAAAGTAAAACAATCGTTAGCAGATTATTCATGGGATTTGCTTATTGGTCGTGGTTTCCCGGGTATTGATTCTTATTATAATGGGGGGAAGAAAACTATGAAATATTCTCGGTATTCCAATAATAAGAGCGAACCATTAATATTATGGCGAAATTTCAATAATTTAAAAGAAGGATATTGGGAGGTTTCCGAGGAATTTAGACATTACTTTAATTTATATGAAGACAGGAATAAAAATAAATTTATTTTGATTAATGAAAATGGAGACGATGAAGATGTAATTTCAATTTCTGATAAAGAAATTAAAATTAAAATACGGTTGATAAAAGAATTTATTTC
>CAYZDR010000015.1:0-19151 GCA_964477425.1 uncultured Candidatus Saccharibacteria bacterium | reverse complement strand
GCGAACGCAATTACACATATAATTATACCAAATTTTCAAAAAACTTTCCATTTCATATTTCAAAAATCATAACACATTTACAATAATAAAACAATACTTGCGTAAATTCAGAAAATAGTTATACTAAAAGTATTGTTCTGAGGATCTATCTCGATCCCTCCTAAAGGCCTCACCTGTTTTCAGCTTCAGGTGAGGTCATCAATTTTTATAAAATTAATTAAGGCAGGAATTTATTTCCTGCCCTTTTTTGTTTTTTTATAAACCCCTTTCATCGCCATCGCTCCACGTTCCTGACTATTATGTGTTTCTGAAATTATAGTCACCGGAATTTTTAGAGCGCTTAAATTTTTCACTATTTGCTCATATCTTGGATAATACAAATTACCATCATCATCTTTATCTTCTATCGCTTTATGAACAATCTCACCTCTTTGACCATAATGGATCGGTGTGTAATGAAAATGCATTCTGCTGTTTTTATTAAACACATCGTGTTTCTTAAAAACATTAAACAATTTATCTATTGATTCTGGAGATGATAAACTTCCGACTTCTCTTGCATGTACATGCCCAAAATCAATACATGGGAAACATCCTTTTATTTTTTCTGATAAATAAAGAATTTCTTCAACCGATCCTAGCTGACCTTTCTTTCCAGCAGTTTCCAGAAATAATCCAATATGTGAATCCCCTATTTCATTAAAAAATAATTCTAAATTCTTTTCCAGCCTAGGCATTATTATTATAGGATCTTCGCCATACAGTGACCCTGGGTGAATAACGACTGTATCTGCTCCCATTAAATCTGCTAACGCAAATGTCTTTTTAAGCGTTTCTATTGATCTTCTAATTTTCACTTTGTCATCAGAAGCAAGGACTATATAATAAGCTCCATGAATAGAAAGTTTGATGTCAAATTCTTTAGAAAGTTTTTTCATTTTCTTACAATTTTCAACAGATGTTTTTGGCCCATATGTCATTTGAGCTTCAAACGCATCTAAATCTAAACTTTTCAGCCACTCAAAAATTTTCATCCTGTCTTTTCTAAAAGGACTTTCAAAAAACGCCATTGGATGTCCCGCCACGCCGAATCTTAACATTTTGGTTTATAAATTATCTACTCTTTATGTATAATAACAGAATATGCTTTGCCATCTTTTTTTGCCCTGAAAGTTAAATTATCGCCAACCCACTGTGGTGGAATATTTGAGCAACAAAATCCCAAATTTATTTCCCCAAGATCAAAATCCACTTTTTTACCGTCATAAACTATAAAATACTGATTATCTTTTTCTCCTATAAATACAAGTTTTCCATCTATTGAATTTAGATGATAAGCAGCATCAATATTAAATTCTTTCCTTAAATCTTTTCCATCATAAATAATTGTTGAGTTATCTGTTTTCCCTCCCTGATGTTTATTATCAAATTCCCATGCTATTTTACCATTTACAAAATAAGTTCCGTGGTTTGGCGTTTCAACGACTTCTTCTCCTCTTAAAGTATAAATAATTTCTGTAGCAGACATATTGTCACTATATATCTCTTCTAATGTTTTTTGATGTTCCGGTCTTATCTTTTTGGTCACATTTGCATTTTCTCTCCATAACATAACTTCATCACTGTAAATTTCTAATTCCTCTTCTAACTTTTCAGCATTTTTAATAGTCCCTTTCTCCAATTGATATATCTTACATCCAATCATATCTACTTCGCATTCCACAAAAGAACTTTGAATCCTATAATAAAAATCGTCACTAATAGGAAAACTATGATCTATATTATCGCTATTTTGTTTTTGTTGTTCTAAAAATTCATTTTGCTCTTCATAACATTTAGATTCATGTAAAAAATCATCACCGATATAGTGCCAATCGTTTTCTCTTTCAAAAAACAATTCGCAATAATCAAAAGACAAACCACTTTCTTCAACAGAAATTTCTTGTATTTCTTTATTAAGAGATGTATTGCTAACTTCTTGATTATCTATAACTTTGATAGATTTTGCTATCAAATCATACTTCTCAATTATTTTATCAAATACTTCCCCCTGACAATCATTATCATTTTCCATAAAATCAAGTTGCTTATCATAACAGACATATTCATCTTCCGCATCACACTGCCATCCTCGATTACCTTTGACATAACCCATACTTTTCAATACTTCTACAGATTCCTGAAATGGAGCATTAAATAATTCAAAATCTAAATCAATGATCTTATTCTCTACAAGAAAATAACTTTTATGATAATAATTAGATATATGTGCATCAAATCCGTCATATCCAACAAGCCTCATCCCACAAGAATTAAGATTTTTATTATAAATAATTTCTACTCTATTCGTCAATGGATGTATTGCAGTAAAGAATAAAGAAAAATCGTTTATAATTTGATGCTGAAGTTCTTCTGAAAAATCACAACTAACTACTTTTTCTAATATTTCAAATTGTTTTATCCAATCATCATTATTTGTTATTCCAAAACAACCTAAATCTTTACATTGCCCTTCAATCATATATTGTTCAAATTTTCTCTGTAGACTATCAATCGTTCGAATTGAAAAGCTAAGATTGTTTTTAATCACATTTTCCATTTCAATAGGATACCTAATAGAAATACCGTATTCTTCATCCACATAAGTTTCCCAATCATCTGGAATGTCTAATTTTTCTACTTCCTCCATTTCTTTTACATCCTCAATTATTTCTTCTTCATTATTCTCAACCACTCGATCATCATTTTTCCTCGTTAAAATCAAAGTACAAGAAATCAGCACGACAAAAAATATCGCTGATATTATCTCTATCGTTGATAAAAGTTTTTTGTTCATCTTTTATTCCTTAAAAATCCCCCGTGTTACGTAGCATGCTACGTAACAATTTTATTCTATCTTCTTTAAATCATTAATTCCATAAATTTTTATTTTTTTCTTGGCCTTTATTTTATTGAAAAACTCAAGTTGTTTTTCTTTCATTTCTCTATTATACTTTACTTCTATCAAAGTTTTATCTTCCGTTAAAAAATCTATCTCAAGTTTATCTTCATATACATAACAAGGATTACGATCTTTTATTTTTAAGTAAACATAATTCTCAAACAAACTTCCTATATCACGAAAACCGGTAAAAAATGTTCTAATTCCTAGATCTGGAGCATAAACTTTTTTAGGAGAAAGAATTCCATCGTTAGTTTTGCCAAATCTGGGCACTAAATATATAAGATATGCATCGGCAAACATTTGCAAGTATCGCTTCGCGGTATCTGGAGAGATATCTAATATATGCGCCATTTTGTTTATGCTAGCAATTTTCCCAGATCGTTCCATTAGCAACATAAAAAAATCTTTAAGATTCTGTGGATCTTTTACATTATAAAAAGCAGCAATATCTTTGTAGATAATGTCATCTACCAATTCTTTCAAATATTCCACATCACCTTGCAAAACATATTCTGGTAGTCCACCTTTTTCTAGATATTCTTCAAAATATTTATCTTTCAATTTTTGATCAGCTTTACTAATCTCTATATTTTTAAATTCTAGATATTCTTCAAAATCTAATGGGAGTAGTTCAACAATAACATTCCTACCTGTTAAATAAGGTTTCTTACTTTTTATTATAGAAGCACTTGATGAAGAAGCATAAATTTTAGTGTTCTGATTGTCATAAAGATTTTTCAATTGAATTTCAAAATCTTCTTGATAAGCGACTTCATCTAAAAATAAATACACTTTTTCTTTGAAAGTAATTTTATGAATTTTTCTGTATTCATCAACAATTTCTGAAATTGTTTTTTTAGAAATAGAATAATCGTCCAGACTAATATAAAAAATGTGTTTTGGATCAATGGATTTATTATCAATCAAGTCTTTTATAAGAAGTTTTAAAGAAGTTGTCTTCCCTACTCTTCTTAATCCTGTTAGAAATACTACTTGTTTAGATGATAAATGCTTTTTTAGCACATCTAAAAACCCGGGTCTTTCAACAACATCCGCTAATTGATATTTTCCTTCCCACCAAGGATTATAACGATAAAATAGTTCTTCCATATTAAATTATGATTACTTTTTATAACTATATTATACGCTGTCATCGTATAATATGTCAACTATTTATACGATACTATCGTATACTTTCCCAAAAGGACTTTCAAAAAACGCCATTGGATGTCCCGCCACGCCGAATTTTAACATGTTGGTTGTTGTTAATTGGTCATCATCATTGCGACATTTTTTCAAGCTCATTGCGACATTTTTAACGTATTGATCTATAAAAACGCTGTAAATAAGGGCTTCTTTTGCTACATTTTATTTTGTCGTAACATTGATCATTGTTAATTGTACATTTATAATTTCACCCTAACGGGCGACCAGCCCGCGGGCTGGGATTCCTGCTCGGGGACAGGGATTCGAACCCCGATTAACTGGACCAAAACCAGCCGTCCTACCATTAGACGATCCCCGAATTCAATGTACAATGATCAATGAACAATGATCAATGAACAATGATCAATGATCAATTACGACGACTAATACCGTCGTATCCGTGATTAGTGAGCATCAGTTCTACATCAGTGAAAATCCGTTACTCCTCAACACATTCAAACATTTTAAGAGCTTCTGACAAAACATCTTCCGACTCAACATTATTCTCCTCTTTCACACTCTCTACAGGAGCATCATTAACTTCAATCCCCATACTATCTAATTCCTCTTTGAAAAGACATCGCATATTTAGCTTATTCCCTATTACTGAACTAATTGCAGATTCTATCAAGATTTTATTCTGTTGTGTATTCAATCTCTCTTTATGAAATTTATGTTTCACAAAAATCAATAAATCATTATTCAAAATCTTCACAGGAATACATGAACTCAAAAAAGCATGTACAGAATGGTTTTTCTTTTTGATATCTATTAGAATAGCATCCCATTGTTCTTTGGATAATTCTGAACAACATGCGTTGTTCTCTACCTTATTTTCAATGTTCTTCTGACTCTGTTCAGACACATCTTCTTTATTACTATCACCATCTCTATCAATATTCTTATCATCTTTATTCTCTTTTGTCAATTCATCTTTCACTGAAGATTCTGCAATTGCCATTTCTAAATACACATGTGGAAAATCTGAAAATTTCATTTTATCTTGCGCTTCTATCAACTTTCTCATTATAGAAGTTAGAACATTCCTATTAGATTGCTGCGCTAAAACATTCATTTGACTCAATTCTTCTTGCGTATAATTTTGGTCAAGAATTCCGGATAATTCATCACTTATATTTAGCATGAGTAATCCCCTAAAATATGCAATCAATGAAGAAACGAAAACAGATAGATCTTTACCACCATCTAAAAGTTCACTGACAAATTGAATCGCCCTTACGGTATCTTTCTGCAAAATCTTTTCTGCAAGTTCATGTATTATTTTTTGGTCAGGCAAACCTAATGTTTTTTGAACATCTGCTAATGTAATATTTTCTGGACTGATTAAAAGCATCTGCTCCAAGAAACTTAAAGTATCCCTTAGACATCCACCGCAATTGGCAGCAATCACTTCCAATGCTTGTTTTTCCGCTGAAACATTTTCTTGCTTAATAATATATTCAAGATGATTAACAATTTGATCTACTGGAATTCGTGCGAAATCAAAACGTTGACAGCGAGAAATAATTGTCGCAGGTAACTTAAAAATTTCCGTAGTCGCTAAAATAAATATGGTTCGCTCTGGTGGCTCCTCTAATGTTTTCAGGAATGCATTAAATGCCTCCTTAGTAAGCATGTGAGCCTCATCTAAAATAACGACTTTATACATGTTCTTTGCGGGAGCAAAACCAACTCCTTCTCTTAACTGTCTAATTTCATCTATTCCACGATTTGATGCAGCATCAATTTCTGTAAAGTCTAAAGATGCTCCTGATGTAATTTCTAAACATGATCTGCATTTCCCACATGGCTCAAAATCTTTCCCCAAATTTTCACAGTTTATAGCTTTAGATAAAATCCTCGCAACGGTCGTCTTCCCAACTCCTCTTGGACCCGAAAACAAATAAGCATGCCCTATTTTTTTTCTTTTGATGGCACCTTTTAATATTTTTATTATATTTTCTTGTCCAGACAGATCTGAAAATTTCTGTGGACGATACTTTCTGTAGATAACCACGGGATGAGAATTAAGAATTAAGAATTAAGAATTAAAAGCATTCTGTTTATCGTGTCGTTGTAAGATACTAAAATCTTTTGCTATTTTACAACGAACGACAAAAGACGAATCTTCTGTATTCTTAATTCTGTATTCTTAATTCTTAAATACTATAAGTTTGTATCCAACAAAATTCCAGATCATGGTCAAAAGTACTGCAGAAGCATTTCCTACGTTTGCCCAGAGTTTAATCCATATTGTCTCGCTAATATTAAATAATGGAACAATCTGGACATTGTTAATAACAAACGACGCTGAATAAGTTTTAATAACTAGTCCACCTAAAGAAATGACAAGAAATGTTATAATCTGTTTTCTTAGATCCTTAGGACTAATACTTTTATTTTTGAATGTCCATTTTTTATTCCAAATAAAACTATTAGTTACTGCAAAACAAAAAGAAATACCTATTAAAATACTTATGTACTTGCCTTTATAGATTCCTGTCGCCCACATCAAGATGTTCAAAATCACAAAATCAACTAATGTATTTGAAACTCCCACAGATGCACATTTAACAAACTGAAAAACGGTTTCCGCTACTTTACATGGAAGAAACCGCTTTAAGAATTTTTCAAAAAAATTCACTTTAAGCTCCATTTTTTTACCATTCAAAATCTCCAATTTTGTCCTCTATTTTCCCTTGTTTAACCACTGGAACTTCGTCCGACGCCATAGAATCTGGCACACGGTTGTCAGCGAAGGCAGATTTTTCTGGATTAATAATATTTTCATGTTCTTCCATGACTTTTTCTATAACAGCATTATCCGATAGATTAACCTCAAGAACATTTTCTATCGCCCCCCAAACAGATGGGTTATCTCTTGGAACCAACAAAACCACTTTATCTCCGCTCCGAACCTTAAAGTATGTTACAGATGCAAAGAGAATTTTGTAAGTTTTGTCTTCGGCTTCAGCAATAAACCCACGTCCAGTCCCATCTTCTTTAATAGTTGCAATAACTCGATTTCGCTCAATAGGACCAATCTGTTTGAATATAAATGAACCATTTCCCATAATTGAAAGTTTCAACCGATCTCCTTCTACTAACTTTGATTTGCTAGCATAATTAGCTGACACTGGATACATTTTCCCCATATCATCAATCATACTCTGTCCGTCAAATCGTCCTTCTACAACGTTCTCACTGTCACCATCTTCGCCAACACTAATATTTGGCATAACAGAAGCACTTCCGCCTGCTATATTCTGATACATTCTCTTAACCTCTCTGATACTTCTTTCTGCACTTTCAATAAGCTCTTTTATTTTTTGTATGTCGTCCCCCATGTTTTTTATTTTTATATTTCTTTTTTATATTATATCATGCCAACTTTTTAGTGTCTACATCAGATTACAAGCATTTTTTTATGACATGTTGATAAGTTACTTTAATGGCTTGTTTATGTCTTTTTGAACATTCCCTAACCGTGCAAATATCTCGCTCTCAACATCTTGTTTGTCTCGGCCAAACCGTAAAGATGAAAGTTCTCTCAACATTTTTACAGATTCTGGATTTTCTGCACTTTCAGGAAATGGTATGTGTAGACTGAATGGACTTGATAAAATTCCATTGACTAGAATTTTGGAGAATCCATTCAAGTTTGAAACATTTGCTAAATCATTTTTATCAAACACTGGAGCAAACTCTTTTTCTAAAATCTCTGCATCTTCCATTCCTGTTCTCATTGCTACAATGTTCCCTACATTTCCAAAAACTGCTTTCAGTAAATTAGTATTATTATCTTTTCCACCTATGCTTTCAATTTGAGACAAATATTGGTGTGCCATAATTAAATTCAGTTTGTATTTTCTAGCTTCTGACAAAATTGACTCAAATGAAGATGAGGCAAAATTTTGAAATTCATCAACATATAGATAGAAGTCTTTACGCTCTTCCTCTGGAATATCACTCCGAGACATAGCAGCCATCTGTAACTTTGCGACTATGATCATTCCAAGCAATGACATATTAATTTCACCGATTGATCCTTTTGATAAACTTACAAGAAGTATTTTTTGATTGTCCATAATATCACGGAAATTGAAAGCAGAATGATTTTGTCCAATTATATTACGCATCGTGCTATTGGTAATAAATGCTCCAAATTTGGAAGCAAAAAATGGAATCATCTCTTGCTTTTCTCTCGCACCCGTTTTTGCCATTTGATTCTCCCAGAAACTTTTTACGATTGGATTAGTAACTTTCTCTATCCATTTTTTTTGAAAGTCATCATCAGTAAATAATCTTACTACATCAATCAATGTCCCTGGATTTTCTTTATCTGCCATCAATGTTAGTGCCCCATTTCTAAAGTAGTCTTGAATTCTCGGGCCAAATATTTCTCCACCGAATAACTTTATAAAAATACTCATCGCTTCATTTGCTAAAAGATCTTCCTGCCCACTGTGCTCTGATTCTAGTAGATTAAACCCAAGTGGTCTTTCAACATCAGATGGGTCAAACACAATCACATCTTTTGCTCTCTCTTCTGGAATCCTCTTTATAATTTCATTAATCGTTTCACCATGTGGATCCATCACACAAACACCTTCACCATTTTTAATGTCCTGCAAAGCAAGATTGATTAAAAAAACAGATTTTCCTGTTCCAGTTTGCCCGACTTCATACAGATGTCTCCTTCTGTCTTCTCTGGAAATTCTAATTTGAGTTTTAACCCCACGATAATTATTCTCTCCGATGACAATTCCTTCTTTAGGCAAATTAGCAGGAGCTCCAGCCTCCTTTGAATCCAATTCTTTTACTCCATGCACTTTTTGAACAGTGGGAAAATGAAAAATACTTGCTAATTCTTCTGACCCCAAAACAAATGAATTTTTAGGATTGAAAGATCTAAAAATATACTGCCAAATTAACTTTTTATTCTTTGGCAAAAATCTTCTTCTGAACTTAAATGAGTTTGTTTTTGATGAATGAAATTGAGAAAACGCCCCTTC
The DNA here is from genome assembly GCA_964477425.1 of uncultured Candidatus Saccharibacteria bacterium. GTDB lineage: Bacteria > Patescibacteriota > Minisyncoccia > CAYZDR01 > CAYZDR01 > CAYZDR01. The sequence goes on along the minus strand of CAYZDR010000015.1, from coordinate 9,986 downwards.
CAAAGAATCCAACATAGATTCAGTATTTTCCTTGGTCACAGCACAAGTGATCATCCTAACATTCACAGAAAATCCTTGCTGAGATGACTTCTTTTCCAAAGCCTCCATCAACCCTTGCTGAGCAGGTGTTAATTTTTCATCCTGTCTCTCCTTTTTTTCTTGATCATTTTTCTTCGCATCCTCCGTCTTTGTCCCGGGCATGATAGCACTCCCCAATTCTTTAACTATCCCCGCCCCAATTTGACCAGCAACTCCTGCCCCCTCAAGTTTTTTACCTTCTTGAATTTTCTTCGCCGCCTCGTTCCCAGCTTTTTCCCACCCCTTTATCGCAGGGCGAATGAGAATTTGGATTGCAGCTCCCTCATCTGCCCCAATTTTACTAAAAGCATTGGTGATCTCTCTCAATGAATCTGATTCTAATTCCTTATATGTTTTGATTGGAAACATGGAATCTTTAGTAAGTGATCCGACTGAAACACCCACTGCAGAATCTTCTCTAAATATGGAATAGTCACTTGGCAACTCTTCTATCTTTGCATCTGGGATTACACCCAAAAGCTGTTTTTCCAAAAAATTCCTGTATTTGCGAGGGACACCGAGCATGAAATTCACTCTCTCGTCAATCATCGCCACTTCTAATGCAATATGCGGACTTCCAATCATCATTTTCTTCCATTTACTAGTCTCTTTTAATGTAACAAGCCCTGCTAAAAATTGTTCCATAACAGCAATCTCTTCTCTTAATTTTTCCAAAGTGTTAGTATTTTGATCTCCTGTTTTTGATGGAACCAATATCAAAAGCAAAACCATATCTAATGATCTTGAAACAATAAATTTATGTTTTAGCCCAGCAAGCATAATCCACAGAGCAACTGCTACGCAAGCTATGCCCAGAATTAAAACTGCTGGAGCCAGAAATATATTAAGATTTTGCATTTACTATTTGTTTTTTTCGGTTTGATTGTTCTGTTTTTGTGTAACCAGCGCGTCACGGAATGCATCCAGAAAATCACTCGCTGAATTCCGACTGGCATACTCTTCTACAATTTTAATTGCTTTATTTTCTTCGTTTTCGGCTAATTTTAACATAACGGCTACTAATTCTTTTATGTCAACTTCTGTGGTTTTCAATTTTTCTAAATCTTCCACACTGTCGACTGACGCTATTTCAGTTGACACTTCTTCTTGTAATTCTACATTTGATTCTTGATCACTCATAATTAAAACATGATTAAATTAATTAACCCTCTTACCATTTTTTCAATAAATCTCCCAAGCCATGTCAGATGTTCTCCTTCCACCATCGCCTGAGTGATAATTTTGTGATTTTTATTTTGATACATGTTTCACACTTTCCATGTATCTATATTATAGCAGATTTTGTTGTGTTTCACAAAATGGAGTTATCCACTGAAAGGGTTTATTCTATCATATTCATCCGTCAGCCTCATTTATGGGGCTTTGTTAATTAGCCTAGCCTCTTTTAGGGCTAGGCGGACGTAGGAGGACTGATAATTTTGTATGTCCGCCTAGGCATGCAATGACCTAGGCTAATAGTTAAAGCCTCATGAATGAGGCTACGACAGTTATACGATTTTATTGTTCAACTGAAATTCTTTAAACCGTTACATTTTATAGCATTTTCAACTGGCTACAATTTGTAGCCAGTTGATTTTATTCCAATGACGACAGATCTTTTTGACTCCAAAAATAGCAATCGCTTTAACTTTTTTCTCTTTCATATTGTTTTAATTATACTATAAATTGAGATAAAAATATAATGTTGTTTTATAAAGGTTGTGTCGTGTATATACTAAAAAACGGATCCATGCTTCTGAATCCGTTCTGTTTAAAAAATCTAATTCTCTGATCTAGAGACTTTCAAAATCTCTTTCAGAGACTTTGATCCATTTTCTATTTGTTTAATATTAGTCTCAAGAGCATTAATCCTTTCGGTTAACCTGCTAATGTCTTTATTTATTTGTTCTCTCCATTTTTCCTTTTTTTCACAAATTGCTCTAACTTCCCCTAATTCCACTTTAGCATCTGCCAAAAGTGTTATCAAACTCTTTGCTGTTTTTTGATCTTCCAGAATAGACGGATCTCTTTTATTAACCATTACTGTTTTTTTTACCCTAGTAATCCCTTTGGTAATTTTGCTCTTCCGAATTACGACAATATTATTGGAAAATAATAGTTTTCTGTCCACATCATAAAACTTGGATTTTTGTTTTTCTCCATGTAATCTCTCCCTTCTAGTTTCTGTCAAAACTTTTTCGACTTCCAACTCTTTGATCCCACTATAAATCATACTATCGCTAGCACTTTCTTCCTTTTCTTTATAATATTCTTTTAAACGACTACCTAATCTATGAACCTCAGTTGTATTTCCAATGATTGCTTTAATCCCCCTTAAAACTCTCTCGCCTTTGGGTGTTAATTCTAATACTGGTACAGCTTTTGAAACATCTTTATTTTCATCCATAACATTATCTCCTCGCTTCTCACAAATATTCGTGATTTGCATATATATGTCCCTCTCCTCTATATGATTTGAGGTATTTTGTCAAAAAACATTCTTTGGTTCGCCATAGTCACCCGTAAGGTGACGTAGAAGACATTAATATAACAAACTATTTATATAACAAAAGAGACTCATTGTCAATTGACTTTTTATAATAATTTTGGCAGTCTTATTGTATAAATTAACATAGTTCTTTGAAAAACCAAGACGTAATTACGAACATAATTACGTAAAAACGATGAAAGGATGGACTAATGATCCAACAAAATTTATTGCAGATGGTTAAAATTGCCCATATTGGTGTTCCTCGACATAAATTACGACGTTCTCTGGGAAGAAAAAGTTTTAAGGAGCTTGTAAAATCAGTAAAAGAATATGAGATCCTTCAACCTTTAATACTTCAATGTTCCGAACAAAGTGAAAAACCCTATACAATTATTATGGGCGAACGCCGATTTAATGCAGCAATATCCGCAGGATTAAATGAGATCCCAGCTTGCATAAAAAATGTAAGTTCAATTGATTCCTTAGAAATGGCATTAACGGAAAACATTCATAGAAAAGACCTGAGCCCTATTGAAGAAGCAGAGGGATATAAATTTTTGCTTCAACTTATGATTAAACAAAAAGGAGATGTCGAAAACATTAGTGATCAAATCAAAAGATTGGCTCAAAAAATCGGCAAAAGTGTCCAACATATTAAAAAAAGACTTGGGCTTCTTGAATTATCTAAAGATATTCAAAAAGCTATCGGGAATGGGAAAATATCTTTATCGGTAGCAAATGAAATTGGAGAATTAAAAGAGCATAAGGATCAAAAAATGGCAGAAAAAATTGCTGTCAAAAATCCGAAACTGTCTATTCGAGATTTGAAAAAGGAACTTGCAAAATCTTTAGGAAATGCACAGACTCAATTTGGAGAAAGCTACTCTACGAGAACTAATAACAGAAATCTTGATGATTTTATTATTCTCGTTACTACTCTTTGCGATAGCTCAAAATTGCAAGAAAATTGGAAAAAGATTGAAGAACATCTTACGCCTGAAAGTGGTCCACGTTTACTTAATCGCATTTATGAAACAATTACAAATCTCATGCAATTATGTCTAGATGCCAAGCAAAACGGTTACACTTGTGGAGCAGTATTCGAACAGATGTTGATGAATAAATGCAAATTAATACTATCACAAATAAGGGAAAGCTAATGGAGAATAATACGGTCAACTCCGAAAAAACAGTAACGGCACTAGTCCAATTGCAAAAAAATCCACATCCAACACTAATGAAAATATTCAAGAAATACGGATTCCAATTAGCGAACTTATTACTCAGAGGATTATGGCAAAAATTTATTTTTCCAGAGCAAATTCTTAGATACTATTCTGGACAGGAATTGAATCTTGATCATCGTCTAGAAGACATTGGTAAATTTTGTCATGAACTCAAAATTCCTGTAATACCAGATGAACAAGCTTACGAGATGTTAGATAGTAATTTAGCAATAAGAGAAGTATGGATCGTTGAATCAAAACTAAAAACTGTTTTAGAGGAAGCTATTGTCTATTCTATGTATGTAGAAAAACTTGATTTAAACGAAATCAAGTTTTTGAAAATGTTATCTAAAGAAACCAGAATAGAAATAAAGAAATGGCTTAATCTAATAGAGGAATCAGGGAAAGAATCTTTACTTTTAGATAATGCACTATGGAATATACAAAATATTTATGGTCACGAGAAAGAATTTGAAACTAATTTAGACTTAGTAACTAATATTGTACAGTTTTACATTTGGCAAGTTGCCAAAAATGATGTTGGTGTTCCCATTGACGAATATGAGATCATTAGTGATGTTCAGTTTGCAATTCAGGAAACTAAAAGATCAGGAAAAGTACCAACCCCTGAAAAAATCGCCAGAGACATTAAATTTCAGCATAATCGTGCTTGGCCTCAAAAAAGTAAAGAGAAGGTGGTCAGAAGAATTATGTGGTATAGCATTTTAACCGATCAAGAAGATTAAGAAGTGGGAATCTATAAGATAGATTTCCACTTTTTTGATTTTACATAAATAAAGCATACTCGCCAATTTTATGCTATAATAAAAGTAGGTTTAATAATTAAAAAATCACTATGCAAAAAATAAAAACGTTTGTTGGGAAGCATACAAACATTGTTGCGGGGTTACTTTTAACTTTAATGTGCGTCCTTGCGATTGGAAGCATGCGCGGAGAGAATGCGATTGTGGATGAGATCGCTCATATCCCTGCGGGATATTCGTACATGAAATATGGTGACTTCAGATTAAACCCTGAACATCCACCGCTATTGAAAGATTTGGCAGCAGTTCCTCTCTTATTCATCAAAGACTTAAAATTCCCTACTGAACTTTTCGCGTGGAAAGATGATGTCAATGGACAGTGGGAATCAGGATGGCACTTTATTTATCACATCGGAAACGATGCTAATCAGATTGTTTTTTGGTCAAGAATTCCGATGGTTTTAATTATGTTGTTATTGGGGTTCTTCTTATTCAAAGCATCCAAAGAATGGTTCGGAGATAAAGCGGCGCTAATTGCCCTTTCGCTCTACGCGCTATCTCCCAATATCATTGCTCATGGAAGATTTGTTACGACGGATGTCGGAGTCGCGGCTTTCATGTTTATTTCAATTTACTATTTTATTAAATGGCTCAAAAGTCCTGGATGGGTAAATGTTTGCAAAGCAAGTGTCGCTCTGGCATTAGCTCAACTCGCAAAATTTTCTTCGGCATTGATCATTCCTCTATTTCTTATAGCTACAATTATTTATACAGTGAGTCTATGGCTGGAATCTAACAGATCCATAAAATCATGGATGAGAATAAAACTGCAGTATGGTGGAAAACTCATGTTAATTTTCATTACAGCTTTCATTATGATCGGAATTTTCTATTGGCCACATGTTAAGAATATGCCTGTTGAAAAAATTCATGCTCAAATTGAAGTTGGGGTGCATTCAGAAAAGGCTGTCGTAGTAAGAAATGTTTTAGACAAGATGGCTGATATCCCTCTCCTTCGCCCACATGCTTATTATCTGACTGGGTTTGCAATGGTAGTAGGACGCGTCGCTGGTGGTAACACCACTTTCTTCTTAGGAGAAGTCACAAATCAAAGTTTTAGATCATATTTTCCTGTTGTCTATTTAGCTAAGACACCGCTTGCAACGCTTATACTTGTTTTGACAGCATTTGCAATGGCAGTATTTTATACCCTGAAATCCTTATCTCTCAGCCCTAAAAAGCTTTTATATGATCTTACAAAGTACTGTGTTGATCATATTACAGAAATAACACTTCTACTATTTATCGCAATCTATTCTTATACAAGCATTACTGGAAATCTCAACATCGGCTTCCGCCACCTCATCCCTATTATGCCAATGATCTTTATTCTTACAGGATATGAAATCGCGAAACTGCTCAAACCTGAATGTAAATTTATGAAGCATTTATTGATTCTACTACTCGTTTGGCTCGCAGGAGCAACTGTCTTAACCTACCCACACTATGTTGCATATTTCAACGAGGCTGCTGGAGGATCAAAAAACGGCTACAAAATTGTAACCGATTCAAATGTTGACTGGGGACAAGACTTACGAAATTTGGTTTCATGGGTTAAAGAAAATAATATAGAGAACATCAAGGTGGATTATTTCGGAGGTGGATGCACCAAATATTATTTCTGCGACAGAATAGCCAACCCAGAAGATATTGGTCCAGCTTCTATTTCCGAAAGCGAAGCGTATGATTGTTCTAATTCCCCATTTGAGGAATGGCATGCTAATAATGGACAGTCCACAGGATGGTTTGCAATATCTGCAACTTTTTTGCAAAATAGTGCGTGGAATAAATTGCAGTATGGGGAGGAAGATTATGGATGGTTGAGGGAGATGGAGCCGACGGATACGATTGGAGGGTCTATTTTGATTTATTATGTTGAGTAATATAGATTGACACAGATGTAAGATAGATGTTCACAGATCACGGATACATAAATAAAATATCCTTGGAAGCAAAGTTGCGCTTCCAAGGATGTAGTTGGTGCTCTTTACACCAAGTTTTGATTTTTAGCATACTGCGCAAAATCGCTACCAGCTACAGGTAAAAGTTTCTCAATTTTTACCATATAAATCTCACGTGGACGATCGTCATCAAGTTTAGTAAACACATCTAACTCATCTTGATGATATGCGATTCCAGCTGCAGTACAAAAACCATTATTCATTAAAACAACTGGTAAATAACCTTTAGACACGCTATCCCATGTAATTCGTGGACTGTTTGGAACTAAAATGCCTTCACGTTTAAGAAAAGATTCTTTTGATTCGTTTTCTGGATTTACATAAAATCCCATGACTAACCTCCTTGTTGATTGTTGAAATAACTTTCCGTTTATTGATAAAGACATCGTATCATGCTTTTTACAAAATGTCAAGCCTTCGCTCTTCGAGCTACGGCTTGCAGGCAAACTCTGAATCTAGATTTTAGGTAAAATAAATGAAAAACCGCTTGTTTGAGCGGTTTTCAACCACGACGCACGACCTCTCCCCCCGACCCCTACTCCTAGTCAGGAGAGGGGAGCTATTCTACTAATATTTATTCCTAATTTTAATACGTCTCCCACTTCCCATTATACCTCTGGGATACATTTTAATTTATTTCCATACTTTCTTGAAGGATAGCTCCTCTCCCCTGTCTAGGGGAGAGGTCGGGGAGAGAGGTTATCGTCGGAGGGGGGGGTGAGAGCGTCGGCGTCGCATCCGTGATCCGTGTTAATCCGTTCAACATCCGTGAAAATCCGTTTTTCTACCTATAAAAGACTTTATTTGCCACCTGCAAATCTATATATTCTAGATTAGTTCTCTCCACCTCACTCATCGTCTCAAAAATATTTTGCAAAACTAAAATTTGTTCATCGTAAGATCTGGAAGTATTAAAATAAATATCAAAACCGCTGTCTGTTTTCAGTGCAAGCTTTTGGGTGAAACATCCATCTAAAACAACATCTCTAGTATCTATTCCCATTTTCTGTTTAATTTCCTTTTTTACATTTGTAATAAACTGCAACTTTTGAGAATTGACAGTATATTCTCCGGAAGAACAAGTCTCATTTACAATAGGTAAACTACTGTCTAACACATCCCCAGTCACCTTTCCATCAGCATCAACAGAAAAACAATTGCTGTTCAAGCACCAATTTAATATCCCCTGACTTCCTGTAATTTCAACTTTAAGAAAATTGGGCATCTTCCATTTTACATCTGCAGATTTTATAGTTGGGATTTGGCTAAGCATTTCTTCTGCACGTTGTTCATCAAACAAAAAAATCCCGTCGGTAGGGAGAAACTTTAAGACTTTCCTATCCAGAAATTCATGCATCGCTCGCGATGCTTGTGAGTTTATTTCGGCGCTTGCGCCGATCACACTGACATCTTGAACTTTTAAGTATGGAAAAAATAAGACAAGATATGCTGATCCTGAAATAATAATAAGAAAAAATATAGCTAAAAAAACCCGCTTTACATTTTTCAGCGTGTTTTTTTTCTGAACTTTCCTATCGTGTTCTCTCCGCCATTTTGGTGTTTTCATATACACTTTCTCACCTGTCATTGCGAGTCGCAACGAAGCAACCTCGCGTGCCACGTTGACTAACTGTGGTAACGAAACGGTAGTAACGTTTACGGCATACTGAACTAGGATTTTCAGGATTAAAAGATTGAACAGGATTGATAACGACGAACTACGACGTCGTAATCCTAAAAATCCTTAAATCCTGTGAATCCTAGTTCAAAACGTCATCGTACTTTCTAATATTCAGACAATTTTACTCTTCCCGACATACTCCCGTAACACCTCCGGCACTGTCACACTCCCATCCGCATTCTGATAATTTTCTAAAATGGCTATTAATGGTCGTGGGGTTGGCAAAGCTGTATCATTCATCATGTAAGCAAATTTTCTTTTTCCATCTTTATCTTTATATTTCACATTAAGCCGACGTGCCTGCCAATCTAAAAAGTTAGATGCTGACCCAGTCTCTCCATATTCATTTCGACTAGGAATCCACGCCTCAAAATCAAGTTGTTTATATTTACCGGTAGATAAAGCACCTGTACATATTTGGATTACCCTATATGGAAGTTTCAGATCTTCGTGTAATTCCTTTGAAATCTCGACTATTTCTTGATGTAATTTGTCCGCTTCATCCTTATCAGCTTTGCAAATTACCACCTGTTCAACTTTCATAAATTCATGCACTCTAAAAATACCTTTTGTATCTTTACCATAGCTGCCAATCTCACTTCTATAGCATTGAGAAAATCCACAAATTTTTAATGGTAAATCTTTTTCTTCAAGAACTTCATTGGCATAATAAGCAAGCAAAGCTGGCTCAGCTGTTCCTATAAGAAATTTATCCTCTTTTTTCTTACTACCATCAGCCAAAATTTCATCATTAGCTACCTTGTATATTTCGTCTATCTCTGGATTGTATTTTTTCCCAGCAAAATATCCACTACCAAATAATGCAAAGTCACGCACTAATGTCGGAGGAATCATAGGAGTAAACCCTTTTTGAATAAGTTTTTTCAAGGCATACATCATAATCCCCATTTGCAACATCACTCCCTCGTTTTTAACATAATAACTTCTATACCCACCGACTTTAACTCCTCTATCAAAATCAAGCAAGTCTAAATTCTGGGCTAACTCCATATAGCTTTTTGGTTGAAAATCAAACTTTCTCGGTTCTCCCCATTTATATATTTCTACATTTTCTGTATCATTTTTCCCAATAGGGGTATCTTCGGAAGGGATCGTTGGAACCTGAACCATTAAATCAAAGTGTTTTTCTTCAACAGCTTTTAAGTTCTCTTCCAATACTACAATTTTTTCTTTAATCTCTCGCCCATCTTTGATCAAACTCTCGTCGGGTTTCCCACCAGTTTTTTTAATCGTTTCAGCGATCTTATTCCTTTGACTTCTTAATTCTTCGATTTCCTGTAATAGTTTTTTCTTTTCATCGTCCACTTCCAAAAGTTGATCAATATCCACATTGACCTTCTTATCTTTCGCAGCCTTTTTAACCGCCTCTGGGTTTTCTCTTATAAATTTGATGTCTAACATGCCTATACTATACCATTTTAGAATGTCTTATGAAAGACTTGACGGATTATCATTATTGTATTATGATGTTTAGATACTGAAATCTATTTTATAGTTTCCCGCCATGGGGGTTGCATGGTAGAAGTACTTTGAAAACCCGTCTCTTTGAGCCGAGGTAAAGGAGAAAATTATGATTGACATCATATATCAACATCCTATATTATCAATATCAATTGCTACAATTATATTATCTTTTACTTTAATAGGCTATGGCATCGCGAAAAGAAAAAGAATCAAAGCAATTAAAAAATTGTTGGAAGAATG
>CAYZDR010000014.1:12804-19423 GCA_964477425.1 uncultured Candidatus Saccharibacteria bacterium | reverse complement strand
CGAGGGGAGGCATCACAATCAATGATCAATGTTCAATTAACAATTATCAATGAACAGTAATAATAACGAAAATATTTGTCGTTATAGTCGTTATAATTGATCATTGTACATTGGTAATTGTTAATTGATTAGGTATCTCCCCTCGCCCAGATAATTTATAACCACATTAATATTTTTAATCAGTAATAATATTATCTAATAACTAAACTGTCAGATGAGTAGGGAGAGGGGTCGGGGGGTGAGGGCGTTTTAATTATAATCTATAAATTTATGAAAAAGAAGAAGAATAGAATGACGAAATTTGTGAAGAATCTTTTAATAGCATTTTTGATATTTGTAATTATATCAGGGCTTTTTAGTTTATATAGTTCATCTATAGAAAAACCAGTTGATATATCACTCTCTCAGCTTGTTGATCAGATAAATAATGAAGAAGTTGCAAAAATTGAAGTAAAAGATAATAAACTTATTATAGAATTAAAAGATGGGATCAAAGAAGAATCATTAAAAGAGACGGAAAGTTCTCTGTCTGAAACTTTTATTAATCTTAATGTTGAGGAAAATAAACTAAATGATATTGAAATTTTAATTGGAGACACATCTGGAGCTAATTTTCTTTTTAACATTATAATCCCATTTTTACTACCAGTTATCCTAATTGGATTTATTCTTTGGTTTATGTTGAGACAGGCACAGAGGGGAAATACACAAGCTATCTCTTTTGGTAACTCTAAAGCACGAGTTATAATGCCAGGAGAAGGAAATGGAAAAACAACTTTTAATGATGTAGCAGGGGTTGTTGAGGCAAAAGAGGAATTAGAAGAAGTTGTAGATTTTCTCAAAAATCCAAAGAAATTTTTAGACTTAGGAGCAAAAATTCCAAAAGGTGTTTTATTAGTTGGATCTCCTGGGACAGGAAAAACCTTACTTGCTAAAGCTGTGGCAGGGGAAGCTAATGTTCCATTTTTTAATATCTCAGGATCTGAATTTGTAGAAATGTTCGTTGGAGTTGGGGCAAGCCGTGTGAGAGATCTATTTAAGAATGCTAAAAAACATGCTCCAGCAATTATCTTTGTTGATGAGATTGATGCCGTTGGAAGACAGAGAGGAACGGGATTAGGAGGTGGACACGATGAGCGAGAACAAACATTAAATCAGGTCTTAGTTGAAATGGATGGATTTGATACAAACACAAATGTGATCGTTATGGCTGCAACAAACCGCCCAGATGTGCTTGACCCTGCCTTATTGCGACCCGGGCGTTTTGATAGAAGGGTTATGCTTGATGTTCCAGGAATAAAAGATAGAGAAGCGATTTTGAAAATACATGCCAAGAATAAGCCAATGGCAGATGATGTTGATTTTAAGAAGATTGCAGAGAGAACTCCAGGATTTGCTGGTGCAGATTTGGCTAATATTGAAAACGAGGCAGCAATTTTAGCGGCAAGGAATAGTAGAAAAAAAATAACTCAAATGGATCTTGCTAATTCAATTGAAAAAGTCATGATGGGACCAGAAAAGAAAAGTCAGATTTTTTCAGAAAAAGAGAAAAAGATTACAGCTTATCATGAAGCTGGACACGCTTTAACCGCTCATTTATTACCAAATGCAGATCCAATTCATAAAATATCCATTATTTCGCGTGGAAGAGCAGCTGGGTACACATTAAAATTACCACTCACAGATAAACATTTTTACTCAAAGTCAGATTTTCTAGATGAGCTAACTGTTTTATTGGCTGGATACGTTGCAGAAAATATTATTTTTAATGACATAACAACAGGTGCACAGAATGATCTCAAACGAGCATCTGAAATTGCAAAGAATTTAATTGTGCGATACGGAATGAGTAAATTAGGACCAATATCTTTTAGTGATCATGATGAATGGGTATTTCTTGGGAAAGAGTTGGGAGAGCAAAGAGGATATAGTGAAAGAATTGCATCTGAAATAGATCAGGAAATAAAGAATTTTGTTGTAAATGCTCAGAAAAGAGCAGAAGAGTTACTAGAATCAAATAAAGATCTTCTAATTAAAATTGCTGAAAGATTAATAGAAAATGAAGTTATAGAGCAGGAGGAGTTTGAACAATTAGTAGGGACGAATTAACACTAAGTAGGACGAATAAACACCCCAGTTAGTCAACGGGGCACGGCTAATCACGAATACGACGATAACCTCTCTCCCCGACCTCTCCCCTAGACAGGGGAAAGGAGCTATCCTGCGAATATTTTTTCCTAACTTAGAAGAATAGCTTCCCTCTTCCTGACTAGGAGAGGGATTGAGGGAGAGGTTAGAATAGATAAACCATAGTTAGTCATTAAATCATTAAAATCACAGTTCAAGACAAGGGCGTTAATATGAAAACACTACAAAACGCATGGAAAATTACGTGGAAAAACAAGATCCTTTGGATTTATGGGTTGATTTTATCTATTTCAGCAGGGATTTTTATATTTATAGATCAAATTGGAGATGGAAGCGAAAAATTAAATCCCGCAGAACTTAAAACATTAGAAGATGGAATGCAGGCGTTTGCAGAAAAACACTGGATAGGAATAATTATCGCGATAATCTTCTCTTTAATCATATTTGGATTTATTATTTGGGCATCTGTTATATCTAAAATAGGACTAATTCATGAAACTGGAATGGCTGCCAAAGACGACGACAAAGAACCACAAAATAAAGTTACTAATATAAAAAGAGGATTGAAAAAGGGGAGAGAAAAGTTTTGGAGAGTTATTGGATTAGAAGTGCTAATTGCAATAGTAGAATTTATTGTTATAATCGCGATTAAATATCCATTAAGTGTTTTGTGTAAGAATAGTGTATTTGTCAGCCCGAGGCTGATCAGCCTCGGGCTGACCGTGCTGATTTTAATTCCATTTATATTAATATTCTTTTCTATCCAAACTTTTGGGGTAAGAAAAATTATAATGGATGATAAAAAGATATTCTCAGCAATTTCAGAATCATATGATCTATTTATTAAATTCTGGAGAAAAATTACATTAACTCTAATTCTTTTTATCTCATCTATCGCTATTTCAGGATTTCTTTACACAATTCTATGTGCGATTCTACTACTCCCAGTGGCTATAATAGCTCTCATCCTAGCGATTTTAATCGGAGTAGGATACAAAGGGTTGTCGGTAGGTATATTTATCTTCGTGATTCCAGCTATTCCTTTATGTATATTTTTTGCTATGATGGCAATGGTTTTTCAAGAATCAATTTGGTCTGTGCTTTATTGCGAACTTAAAGAAAAATTAATTGAATCAAAATAAACAAAGATTAGATGTAATAGTAAGACGCCACCCAGCGGGGTGGTCACCCAGCGGGGTGAAATTATCTAGAGCCAGTATAAAAAAGGCGATAGAAAATGGTGGTGTTTTTGTTAATGGTAAAGTAGAGCGTGATGCAGGGAAGAAAATTATTGAAAGTGCGGAAGTAAAATTAGATGAGAAGATGTTTAATAAAATTGTAGATTCAGGAACTGCAAATACTGTTTTACAGGCAGATGATGAAATTAGTGAGAAAATAAAAGTAGTTTATGAAGATGATGATATCGCTATTATAGAAAAACCAGCAGGTTTAGTTGTACATGTTGATAATTTACATAAAGAAAAAACTCTATCTAATGGATTAATTGCAAAATGGCCAGAAATTATATCAGTTGGAGATGATCCATCTCGCCCAGGCATTGTTCATAGATTAGATAAAGATGTTTCAGGAGTAATGGTTATTGCGAAAACTCAAAGAGGATTTGATCATCTAAAAAAACAGTTCAAAAATAGAGAAATTACTAAAAAATATATAGCAGTAGTTCATGGGACTCCACTATCAGTGGAAGGCAGAATTGAAGGCAGAATCAAGAGGTCAAAATATAATCCTACAAAACAGATGATTTCTGATGATGAAACTGGCAAAGAAGCGATTACTAAATATAAAGTTTTGGAAAAGAAAATTATAAATGACAAAGAAATGTCATTATTAGAAGTTCAAACTTTCACAGGCAGGATGCATCAAATAAGAGTCCACCTCGCTAGCATCGGCTGTCCAATTGTTGGAGATAAAAAATATCTGCCGTCGGAGATGGCAAAGGCTGATAAATCAGATAGAATTATGTTACATGCGGAGTTATTGAGAATTAAGATGTTGGGTGGTGGGGAGAGGGAGTTTACAATCAATTATCAATTTGCAATGATCAATGATCAATGACGGACGATGTATACGTCGTTGTTATGTAGGGGTTCAATATTTTGAACCCGCGTTGTTGATTGTGTCACACAACGCGGGCAATTACATGGAATTGCCCCTACGTAGATATCTACGTAGGTAATATTTTTATTTATCGTTGTAGGGGTGAAATCATATTTTCACCCGCGTCGTCGGTCGTCGTATCGTCGTTAATCCTGAAATCCTGAATCGAGAAATAATCTTTTAAATCCTACTTAATCCAGGTTCAGACAATTAAAACGACGGAAAAGATAAACAATAAAAACAAATAAAAAAAGAGCCACCTCCGAACTTGCGGGGTGGCTTTTACTTTTTCTAATGGAAAAACTATTCTTTTCCTTCTAAAAATCTTTCTAACTTTTCATCATCAATTTCCGTTAAGCATAAATCGAAGGAGTCGCGAAGTATAGGAACAACTATTTCTATCCAAACTTTCTTAATTGGAGAGTTCCTTCTTTTAATTAGTGGACCCAAATCATGACCCATTGTATTGATGGCGTCTCTGAGTTGTTCCTGAATAACTGTTTCCAATGAAGATTTTAATACCAAGTCGTTCATCATTTCTATGCCATCCTGTGCCATTAATCTCCTATAATAGTCACTCATCTAATCTCCTCACCAATCTCCACCGATCGGCATCGTTGTTTTTATGATTTCAAGATCTATATCGGTGTGGAATATAGTATAAAACAGGTCTTGAAATGTTTGTTAAAACTACTCCGTAAAACGTTTCTTTGCTTGAAACGCTCTACTTAAAACATTTTGATACCGATTATTTTTATCAGTATCAGTTTTTGAATCACCTAAATCCATATTCATCAATACGGACAAGTTTACAATATCCTTCTTTGTGGCGTGTGCCCACAAAAAAGTTAATTGTTGTTTTGCTTCCTGAATTTTTTTACCTCTTTTTTCTAATAAAAGTCTCCCTACTTCCATTAGTTGTACCGCAATATCTCTACTTTCTTCAGCTTTTTGTAACACGATAACACTCCCCCCTGTCGTATCTCTACGACAAGATGTTATAAAGTTAATAAAATTGTCAAAGAACTCAAACTATTAAAACAGTATAGCATGTTTATATAAAAATGTCAAGACTACTGTAGGGGTGGCTTTTATGGTAAAATAAATACATGAATAGTTCAAAAACACAATCAAAAGAGTCTATTGATGGGATTATAACAGATTTTAAGGAAGTTAATCTATATTCAGTAAAATTCCTTAAAGATTTGAAAGATGGATTAAAAAAATCTTCTTATTTTAAAGAATATGCAAATAAAAATTATATTCAGTGAACATGCAAAAAATCAGCTAAAAGAACGAAATATTGCCGAAATAAGAGTCATTGAAGCTATTACATTTCCAGATAAGATTGTAAAACAAGTAAATCAAAGAATGCAAGCTGTGAAAATATACACAATTCAAAGCAAAAAATACTTATTAATAGTTGTTTTTGAGCAAACAAATACTGTGAAAACTATTATTACAGCGTTTATAACTTCTAAAATTAGGAAATATTTATGAAATTTCATTTAGATAAAAAACAAGATGCGTTATATATGAGGTTTAACGATAACCCCTACTTTGAAAGTGATGAAATACAAGAAGGAATTATTTTTGATTATGATCAGAGAGGTAAAATAATAGCAATAGAAATTTTGGACGCATCTAAAAGATTACCAAGAAACTTTAAATCACAACTAATAAAAAGAGAAATTTCAGTTGAATAGCTGATAGAACTCATTAAAATCAGTGCTAAAATATACATTTATTGTGTATTTTTATTTGACGGATAACAACTTTTCAGCTAATATAAGGACATTAAATAGTAGAGGAAAAATATGCAAGGAATTATAGATAAATTTAGTATATCTAGGGCAAAGACTGATGTTCCAGAGATTAAAACTGGGCAAACAGTTAAAGTTTATCAGAAAATCAAAGAAGGAGAGAAAGAAAGAGTCCAGATTTTTCAAGGACTTGTTATTGCTATGCACAGAAAACAAGGGACTTCAGCGACTATTACCGTGAGAAAAGATTCGTTTGGAGTAGGAGTAGAAAGGATATTCCCTCTATCAGCCCCATTTATAGAAAAAATTGAAGTTATAAAACAAGCAAAAATCAGAAGATCCAAGCTTTTCTATATGAGAGAATTAAAGGGCAAAAAAGCAAGGCTTAAAAACATGAGCATTGATACTAAAAGTAGCAATGTCGTCGTTCCAGAAGTCGTTGCAAAAACAGAAGTGGAGCAAGAAATATCTATACCAGAAATTACAAAATCTGAAAATATAAAAACAGAAGAAAAATCAGTAAAGGATGAAGTTAAACAAGAAAAAGATCAAAAAGAAGTTTAAGTATTCGTAATTCGTAATTCGTAATT
>CAYZDR010000014.1:1999-12704 GCA_964477425.1 uncultured Candidatus Saccharibacteria bacterium | reverse complement strand
AATCCGGATGACGAAACAACAGTGTTTATGCATTTCAAAGATGATATTACTGCTGGGGATGGAGTTAAACACGATGTAATAGAGGGAAAAGCCTTAATTGATTGGAAAGTAAATAGGGATATTTTTGAATTTCTGAATAGAAAGGGTGTGCAGACCCATTACCTAAACAGCCCAAAAGAAAGATGGTCAGTAATAAAAAAACTTGATCAAAAGATTAATCTGGAAGTTGTAACTCGTAGAGTTGCAACTGGTTCAATTGTGAAATGGGGCAAAATAAAGGAAGGAACAAGATTTTTCCCGTTGATTCATCAACTTCACTATAAGGATGATTTTTTACATGATCCGATGTTAGATGATGACTATATTGATTATGTAGTGGAACAAAAAGGTGCGACAGAATATGAATATATGCGAGGAGAAAACCATCAAACTTTCTTATTTCTAGAAGAAGCATTTAGTAAGTTCAACCTTCAATTAATTGATATTAAACTTGAATACGGAATAATTGATAAGAGAGTCATTCTTATTGATGAAATATCCGGCGGATCTTTTAGGCTATGGCCATATGCACATGATAATCCTAATTTTGGTCAAGCTAATGTATTAAAAGAGTTGAACCCTGATGGTAGGCTTGATAAAGATACTTATAGAATGGGAGATGACTTAAAGAAGGTTAAGAGTAGATTTGAGGAGATTGCAAATATCACAGCTAAATTCAAAAATCTATAAACTAAGGGAGGGACTTATGATAGAAGCCAAAGAAACTTATGTAAAAAATTCTGAAAGTGTAATGGAAGAATTACAAAAGGGATATCTAACAAATTTCGCGTACATAGTATTAAATACGTATCTGAATTTGCCCAAAAATTGTAAGGAAGAATTTGAGATGTGGATTGAAAACGTTCCACATTTTGTTGAATTGCTATGGGAACAGAGAGGACTAAGTCAAATTGAAAGATTTAATAAGACGGCTTTCAGTGCTGTTAATACACTTAATCTTATCGATAATGACGAGTGTATGGCACTTGTCAGTTTATTTCTCAAACATGCGACGTGGAAAGATGATCCGTCAGAGTTCGGTCTGACGGAAGAAAATTTGGCGTGGTTAAAAAATAAACAGGATTTTCAACTATCTTTACATGGATTAAATCACCTCCGTTTTTAATGGAGGGTGATTTCATAAAGTTTAAAAAAATAAATCATATAAAGCGGGAATAAGAGTTTAGACAAAGAGCAAAAGGGCTTCCAGAAGAACGGATGCCCTTTTTAATTTTAATTTCGTGGCTTGCTTGCAAATCTTAGCTTCAGAGAATTCGTATTCGTGACTTGCCTGCAAGCCGTAGCTCGCAAGCGAAGGCTTGACTTTTTATTAAAAGTATGCTATAATAATAGCGATATTAGAAATAATATCTATGCAGTGGAGGGATAATTATTAACACTACTAAATGTGTAAAAAACTAGCTATTTTCCCGATTTTCGGCCTAATAATGGCATTTGTCTTCCCAAAGCAGGCATTAGCTTCTTCTCCAGAGTTTGATAGTAGAGGTTTGATGTTTAGCTTAAATAAGGAAGTTAATATTCAAAATGGTTTCTTAAAACAGGAAATTCAAACTCCTATTTTAGAGCCAAAACAGCCAGAATCAGCTGTCTGTCCAGAAAATAGAGTCTGTAAGACATACACAGTTGTGGTTACTGGATATTCAAGTACAGTAGACCAATGTGACTCAGACCCATTTACTACGGCATCAATGACAACTGTTCATAGGGGAACACTTGCAGCCAATTCCCTATCGTTTGGAACAGAGGTTATGTTCCCAGATTATTTTGGAAACAGAGTCTTTATAGTTGAAGATAGAATGGCTAAAAGATTTTCAAATCGTATGGATATATGGTTTGAAACAAGAAAAGAGGCTCTCCAATTTGGAAAACGGAAACTGAAAGTAATGGTTTTATATGACTAAAACAGCCCACCGAGGGCTGTTTTAGATTAACCAAATAATATAGCAGAAAAATTTCAAAGCTCAAATTAAAAATATCAAGGGAATGTCAAAACTAAATTAAAAAAACAATCTGATATTTTCACCCCGCAGGGTGATCAGCCCGCGGGCTGAGATATTTTTAATTGCCTTGAAATTTGGATTTTGAAATTTGAGATTTATTTGTATTTGTTCCAATGTTTGTATGTTAGAATGTTAATATGCTAATATGAACGTATGGAAATAAAAAAATTATTAACAGAATATTTAGAGTATTTAGAAATAGAGAAGAATAGATCACATAAAACTCTAGAAAATTATAAACATTATTTAGAAAGATTTTTTAAATGGGCAAAAACCGACTACCCTTCTCAAATTACAGCAGATAAAGTTTGGCAATATCGTCTATACCTCAATAGAATTAAAGATCGTAAAGATGAAGAACTAAAGCAAATTACACAGAACTATCATATTATTGCATTAAGGGGCTTTTTGAAGTATCTATCTAAAAAAGATATTAAATCTTTGCCAGCAGAACAAGTAGAATTGGGTCAGCAAAATAGAGCACAAGTAGAATTTTTATTAGAAGATGAACTGAAACGGCTATTGGAATCCCCTATTAGTGCTTTAGATATCGCTAAAAATGATAATGAAAAGTTAATTGCATTGAGAGATAAAGCTATCTTAGAGCTTTTGTTTTCATCTGGATTGCGTGTTTCAGAACTAGTGTCATTGAACAAGGAAGATGTTAATTTTGATCGTGGAGAGTTCAGTGTTATGGGAAAAGGTAAAAAAACTCGTGTAGCATTTCTGTCTGATGATGCAAAAAAAGCCTTGGATACGTATATTAAATCAAGAAAAGACATAGAAGAAGAACTATTTATTCGTTTGAATAAACTATCTAACATAAAGACAACAGACACTTCTAAGCGATTAACTACAAGAAGTGTCCAGAGAATAGTAAGTCATTACGCAAAAATAGCAGGAATAGTAAAACATGTTACTCCACACACTATTAGACATTCATTTGCTACTAACCTACTCTTTAATGGTGCTGATATTCGTTCAGTCCAAACTATGTTAGGACACTCAAATATTGCCACAACACAGATTTATACACACGTTACCAACAAGCGTCTAAAAGACGTCCACAAAAAGTTCCATGGAGAAAAAACGAATTGACACGAAATAGAACGAATAAACACCAATAACGAATTCGTGATTCGTAAACATTCGTTCTATATAAGTGTTGATTTGTCGTTTTATTAGTGGCGGGAGTCGGATTTGAACCGACGACCTCTGGGTTATGAGCCCAACGAGCTACCAAACTGCTCCATCCCGCTATATTTATAGTATATTATAAATCCCCTTTTCGTTTAGATATTAATAGTTTACAGCATATCGTGTGAATTGTCTATAAATGAAGTTTAAAAGTTGAAAGTTCATAAAGTCTCAGCCCAAGGCTGATCCGCCTCGGGCGGAAAAAGTCGGGAAAATAATTAGACGAGGGTATAGGTTGAATGGGAAGATTATACGAGTGGCGAGAATTTTGGTGTAGGGGTGCGGTCTTGCACCCGCCCTCGTCGGTTGCAATTAACAATGATATGGGTTTAAAACAAATCCGTATTAGTGAATATTCGTTCTACAGAAGTGTTGATTTGTCGTTATACTGTGGATAACTAGTGGATAACATCAAAAAAGTATAATTTACATATCGGATAAATCCCCTATTTTATGCTTAGAATACAATAAAAAAGCAATAAACAAGAAATCTATTGACAGAATGGTTATAGTATATGGCAATATGGCAGGGAATATAAAAAGTAACGTTAAGACAAAAAAACCGAAAAAAATGGGTAACGTTATTTTTATGTAAAATAGAAACCACATGAGCCATAGAAGAATAAATAATCCATATTTTAAAATATTTAATGAAAACTTCAAAACAGAGATCGGGTGATCTTGGAGAAAATATGGCTACTAATTATCTAAAAAAACATGGATTTGATATAATCTGTAGAAATTTTAAGTGTTATTGGGGAGAAATAGACATAATCGCTAAAGAAAAAGAGGAAATAGTGTTTGTGGAAGTTAAAACAAGAAAAAAGATAATAGGGGATACATATGGTTCTCCAGAGGATGCTGTGGATAGAAAAAAACTATCTAATATCAAAACTACTGCAGAGTTTTTTTTGGAGAAAAATAATATAGCAGATAATACAAACTGGAGAATTGATATTATTGCAATTAAAATAAATTGGAAACGAAGAGTTGCGCAATTAAAGCACATAATAAATGTAGAATAGTCATTGATTTTGGCGGACAGCCACTGACATATCATGACAGGTGAGTGGCTGTCATGAAAGACAGTTAAAAAAAGGCTCTGATGAGCCATAAAGAGTGTTATTGATGTGTGCTAAGGTTGTCACTGAAGAGGTTAAAAAACGCTTCCTTAAGTGATATTTTGTGAAATATTTATAGAGCGATTGATTGTTTTATAAAAATGATGTAAAATAAGTATAGGTTTGATTAAAAAAATATCGGGGGCGTGGCGGAACTGGCAGACGCGCTTGCCTTAGGAGCATGTGTCTTATGACGTGGGAGTTCGAATCTCCCCGCCCCCACAGAATCAATTAACAATGTACAATTATCAATGATCAATGACGACGGACGACGTTGAGACGACGGGACGATTTCATTTTACTATTTTAATTGCTTTGCCGTTTATTAGGGCATCAGCAATTTTTTTATACGCTGAATAGAGGATTCTTTGATAGGTGCTTTGAGATGTATCCATTTTTTTTGCTGCTTCATGTTGATCCATGTCGTGTATATGGCGTAAACGGTAGGATTCTAGTTCTTCGGTGGTAAGTTCTACAATTTCAAGATCTCTCATAGGTATTCCTTGAGGCTTAAAGTATGTTACATTTGGGCGAAAATTGATTTTTCTACAAAGTCTTGGTCTTGGCATATAGTTGATAGTTATATATTTTATAATAAATTTCTGCCGAAAGAAGGTTGCACGGCCTCTTCATGTAAAGATACAAAGAGGCCGGTTCCACTACCTTCTTTTACTTTTCCTGATCCTTTAGAGCGGTCTTTTCTTCGCGAATCGCAGCTAATTCTTCTTCAAGCAGCTTTTCCTCGTTCTCTAAAGAGGCAAGTTCGTTCTTTGGAGATATAAATCTCCTTCCACAACCGAAACCACCACGACATCCATATCCTTGTCTTGCTCCACCTCCACAGGGTCCTAATCCTCTACCTGTCATTTGACCTTGTCCAGTTGGACCAGTTCCATCTAATTTTGGCATATTTTTTCACCACCTTTCCTTGACTCGCCGTATCCACTCAAAGCGGACATGTCCGCCCAGGGCAGAGAAGGCGACCTACCTACATAGCTAAAATCTATTATGAGTATATACCCAAAACAATCAATTGTCAATGACCAATTATCAATGATCAATTAACGACGATAAACGTTTTGTATAGGGGCGTATTGAATACGCTCGCGTGGAGAAATATCATTTGAAGGATTTGCAAAAATGTGGGAGATAAACTAAACTAAGAGTAGATATTAGGGATATTAAAAGAGGGAAGAGATAGTTTGTTGATAAAAGTTATAAACAGGTTATCCACAATTTGGGATAGTTATTTGAAAATTTTGAGAGAAAAGGATAGAAAATGCAAATAGAAATAGATAAAGAAAAAGGGCTAAGAAGAACATTCCAAATAAAAGAAATTAAAGGAATAGAAGAGCGTGAGTTAAAGGGAAAGTGGAGAAAAATAAAAGAAGATATATTAGCTGATATAAATATAGGGATGAGAAAGAAAAACGGTATTACATACTATGAGAAGATTATTATCCTTCAAGTATATAGTTTTCGTTTTAATTTTCCTGATGTATATACATTACAGGGATATATTTACAAGGGAAGAGCCTATTTCAATGGTAGAAGCGAGCCATTACCGAGAGGTATTTTTATTATAATAGTTGAAAATAAATATCCAACAGTTAGATTTGATCTAACTGTTGGACTTGCTGTCCAAGGGTTTATTGTCGAGAAAGTACAAGGTGTAGATGATGATGTTATTTATGATATGGCTAAAAAGCTGTTGATACAACCGTGGATGTTATTAAAAAAGAAGGTTTGTGTTTGAAAAATAAGATTAAAAAGGCCAGCAGATAAGATCGCTGGCCTTTGTTTCTGATGTTGGGCTTGACAGAAATAAAGATAGATGATATGATGGGGTATTGAATTTAATTGAGAGTAATTGTTTTTTAATCGAAAAAAGAGCAGTTTCTCGCTATAGATGGGGGATTGTTCTTTTACAATTTTAAGGGGATGTATAATGTGCGATAGAGTTACAGATGAAAAAGGGTTTGATTTTTTTACAAGAATGATAATAATGTATTTAACAAATAGTTTCTCCATAGTAGGTTTTAATATATTGGGAGATAAAGATGTCAAAATCTTCTATATAGAAGATAGCAGTTTTCTTATTCTTCAAAGACAGGATGAAGAAAAAATGTTTAAATTTATGCCTTGTAGAAATCTCACAATCCAGTTAGGGGATGAGTTAAGAGATATGTTAACCTTTTGTGGGTTTGAATCCATGAAGTAAAAAATTCAGTCGCAAATAAATTTGCGACAAAACTGTATTTTTAGGAGGAAATAGTAATGAGAGTAGATAAAAAAACAGATATAACTAAAGGTATAATTACAGAGAGAATTTTATTTCATTTGATTGCAATTTTTAAAAAAAGGAATTGCATCAAACAGGAATATATTGAGTATCTTGAAAATTTAAAAACCGTTTTGGAAACTGGAGATGAAAAATTTTTTATGGATGCTTCTGAAAGATTGACAAAAATTTCTATAGAAATTTCGTTAGTTAGGGATGTTTCAATGTTTGTAGAAATTATCCAGATGATAGTAACTAGACTCTTGTTGGAAGTATGCTATATTCAGCAAGAACAAGAAGCGGAATAGGCGGAATAGATCGAAAAGCCTTAAAGTTAAGAGCCAGCAGATAAGATCGCTGGCTCTTATATTTGTTTTGAACTAGGATGTTAAAGAATTATTATGATGTACAGGATACGACAGCGTTTTTTTATCTTAATTCAGACTTTCACACATCCCCCTGCTAAATACCCAGTACTCCATGCAACCTGCAGGTTATAGCCACCGGTTGGGCCATCAACATCTAGAATTTCCCCAGCGAAATAGAGATTATCTACAATTTTTGACTGCATCGTTTTTGAATCAACTTCTTTTAGATTTACTCCACCTGAAGTTATGATTGCTTTTTCAAAACCAACAAGCCCATCAACTGTAAGCTCAAATTCTTTCAATAATTTAATGAGTTTCTTCCTTTCTATTTTAGTCACTTCATTGACCTGTTTTTCTGGTTCAATGCCAGATAATTCAATAATGACAGGAATGAGTGTCTGTGGTAACAGCTTGTCTAAGCTGTTTTTGAATTGCTTATTTTTTTGCTCATCAAAATCTCTCTGAATTCTTTTGTCCAAAGTTGGATAATCAAGGGCTGGCTTAAGGTCTATTTTTGCCCACCATAGCCGCCCGTAGGGTGGCGAAGGAGGGTTTGAATCGCCACCTATCGTCCTACTCAAATCCAATATTATCGGTCCACTCAAACCATCTCCAGTAAAAAGAGCTTCCCCAAAGCGGGAATCAATTTTGTGAGTATCATCCCATAAACTAATTTCTACATTTTTCAAACTCAATCCCTCAAGCCGTTTAATAAACTTTTCTTTGATGAGAATTGGAGTAAGCGCTGGTTTTGGCTCCACCACCGTGTGTCCAAGCTGTTTAAGCCATTCATATCCGTTCCCGTTAGATCCTGTCCTCGGATAAGATTTCCCCCCAGTTGCAATTATGAAATTATCAGCACAAATTTCCTCTCCGTTTTTTAAGATGATTTTGCTAATCGTCATTTTATCGTCACTGGCAGTTTTAGTATTAGTAACTATTTCTACAATTGGGCTACTTAATTTAATTTCTACGTCATTATCTGACAAATAACGTTTTAGACAGTCCAAAACATCTTTGGACATGTCTGAAACTGGGAAAACTCTATTTCCTCTCTCAGCCTTTGTCTTAACTCCATGTTTTTCAAAAAAGTCTATCACATCTTTATTGGAGAACTTATTCAAAGCAGAATGTAAGAATCTGCCATTTTTTCCATACACATCAATAAACTTTTTTATATCTTCCTCAGAATTTGTAATATTACATCTGCCTTTCCCTGTCATCAGAAGTTTTACCCCCAAACGATCATTTTTTTCCAACAAAACAACATGAGATCCAAATTCCCCTGCATGTCCCGCTGCTATCATCCCAGCTGGTCCACCGCCGATAACTGCTAAATTGTATTTATTGTGTTGCATAGTATTTTCTTCACCTAAAAGATATTCTTACTAGTTGTTGATTTTTGGCTTATTAGAGCCAAAAATATTTTTTTTCTTCAACTAACATCACCTAAAAGATATTCTTACTAGTTGTTGATTTTTGGCTTATTATAGCCAAAGTTATAATTTTTCTTCAACTAACATCACCTAAAAGATTTTCTTACTAGTTATTGATTTCCCATTGAGAATTTTTATCAGTTCCTATGTTGATAATAACCTTATCATTTTTTGATAAATCATACAAAAGATTGGATATTTTCTTTTTCTTTTGTTTATCATCTAAAATATCAGGAAGCACGCTCATTAACAACTCATCAATATTTTGACGTGATGCACTCCTGTACTTCATAATATAGTCTTTTACTAATTTTTTGTAATGCTCTTTATGAAATGGTCTATTCTTGATATATTGAGCCATTTCTCCTGTAGTTCCAGCTACTTGTTCTGATATGTATAGGTTTGGGTATCTTCCTTCAATTAAATTTTTTTCTTTCAATTGTTTTGCACCTATCTTTGGAATATGTTTATGTTTTTGAACTTGATCTAAAAGCATAATTTCTAAAAGCGTAAGATCTTTATGATGGGCTAATACTTTAGCATAATTTAGATCTAGTATTTTTCCATATATAGTAACTGATACCTTTTCGTCCAAAAAATCATAGCTAGGCAATGGGAAGAATTTTTCTTTTTGTACAGTAAACATTCTTTTAATGCCACTACCTATTGTATCAATCATATCTAGATTTACCATTGCATTAGCCAAAAATTTATTTCGATAACATTCTTGAGGAGAATCTGTTTTTATAACGTTTTCAATAGATTCGGGAATGAAACGACCCTTATTAGTGAATAATAAGCAACCCTCTTCGTTCTCAATTACCTGTATGCGTCCACATAAAGAATAGTCCTGGTGAGCTATACAGTTATGTAAGGATTCTCTGATGACGTAAGGAGCATACATATTAACTTCCTCTGGGAATAAAGACTCATCTTTGATATAGCGATATTTTAAATTTCTAATTTTTTTGTAAAGATCTTCAACTGATAACAATAAAGGACAAAAGAAATGTTCATAGTCTTTTTCTATTCCATCTTTTCCTTTCAAAATCCATGTAATCTGAGATATTGCAGGAGATATAAGAGATCCAGATTCTTCTTTGCCGAGTAAAAGAATAGCAGTATTGGTTACTTTTCCTTTAATTGTTAGCTTTGACTTATTAAGGAATGTTTTATCGTTCCATTTTTCTATTTCTTGGGCAAGCTTTGGATTTTTTGTTTTATAGTTTTTTCTAGCAACGGAAATTGCTTTCGAATCAAGATCATCTATTGTAGCGTTTCGACAAATCATTGCTGACCAATCGGGCTTAATTTCATTGAGTATTTTATTTTCAGTTACATCGTCCATCTCTAATAATTCTTCGCCAATTCTCATAAGTGGAATACCATAAAATTTTAAACGTGTCCCAATTTTTCTCGATGGAATATAAATAATTACAATGCGTTTTGAATTTGTATCAAATAATTCTTCTATTTCAATACTAACACCGAGGTTTCTATAAATTTGAGATTTTACTTCTTCCGGATTTTGTATAGCTAACGAACCAACAATTTTACGCGGAAATTTTTCTGTAATACCTAATATTAATTTTCCACCTCTCTTATTGCCGAGTCCTACGCAATATCCTAAGACGCATTTTCTGTTTTTCCCACTATTCCCTAAGACAGAAAATGAAGATTTTGCTTCCTTGAATTCCAAATGTTCATTTTCTCTGGATCCCATTAATTTCTTTAACTCTTCTAATGTCATATTATTTTAAATTATCTAAATTACCGTCAAGAATAATTGTTTTTATTTCTTCTAATTCTTCAAAATGAGGATGTGATTGATCAATGGAGTAGAGGAAAAAGATTTTTTTATCAAGAAAAAAGGCGACAGAGAGCTCCATTAATGTATTTGAACCAAAATAACCTTTAATTTTTTCTTTTCATGATTCAAAATCAAAATAGCATCTGATTTTTTAATTCTTTCAAAATGATTTTTAGTCCAAATCGGTTTCATCTTAAAAAGATCCTCGCGACTGTGATTTTCTTGATACCATTCTTCTGTAACAAGTGGTTCAGGTGTAAAAACTTCTATTCCATTGTTTTTTAAGTGTCCAGCTGCTTTGCCCATTTCTTCAGCAAAAGTACAGCTACCACAAATTGTGATTGTCATAATATAATTTTAATTTGGCGGAGAGAGGAGGATTCGAACCCCCGGTCCCTTGCGGGACAACGGTTTTCGAGACCGCCACATTCG
>CAYZDR010000014.1:0-1899 GCA_964477425.1 uncultured Candidatus Saccharibacteria bacterium | reverse complement strand
CGGCATCGGGAGCCAGAAAGCGAAGCCACGGAAGACGAGAGTTGTGATGATGGCGGCTTCGTATGGGACACCAAAACCTTTGAAAGTTAGAATCATTGTAGCTTCAAATACTCCCATTCCACATGGAATAAATGAAATGAGAGAGAAAAGAGTTGCGATTAAATAGGCGACTGTAATAGCAATCAAATTAGGGGTAACTCCAAAAGCAAAGAAAATCATTGCAATCATCAGACATTCTACAACAAACGATGCTGTTCTTGTTGCAACTGCTCTGAAAAAAATCTTTTGCTCTTTTTTAATCTGTTCTTTCCCTGCCAAAAGTTCTGCTGTGATTTCTTTAGAATCCAAGGCATTTATGGGTAAAAAGAAACTGATAAATTTCAAAAGTTTACGGATTCTACTCGCTTTTTCAAGTAGAAAGAGGACGATAAAAATCAGAAGGATGGTTCCAACTCCCATTATTATCGCTGCGCTCAACTGTAAAGTGGTCAAATTCCCTCTAAAAAGTAAATACAATATAGCCAAAGTGATCAATGCTAAATAAGAAGTATAAAGGACAATCAAGTTGAAAATCACCATAAAGATATTTTTTCCAGATTTTACATCATGCTTTTTGAGAGTAGAGAATAAATAAGCATTTCCACTAATTCCCATTGAAGGTAGTGCTTGATTCAAAAACAGCATAACAATCGCTGTCTTGTATAGAGTTTTTATTTTAATGTGCACATGGCTGAACCCATCAATAATGATTTCATATGTTTTTGCCACAAACAAAAAAACGACTGCCTGAAATAATAATGCTGCCAAGATAAAAAAGTAGTTTGCGCTAAGAACAAGTTTTAAGATTTTTGTTAATTCGGCGAACTTTAGGAACAATGTTATTGCGACGATAACTACAAGTAATCCCAGAAAGAGTCTTTTTGATGTTTTTTTCATGTTTTATTTATAGTTATTTATATAGTTATTTGCAAATTCTAATGTTTTAGCTGTAATTTCACCAATACGAGAAGTGGTAAATCCAGTATCTTCCTCATTCTTAAATTTAAATTTTTCAATATCAGAAATTTTTAGACCATGTTTCTCAATAATTTTATTAATGTTTAATAAAAGAAGCCGGGAAAGATCCCAGTTATTTTGCCAAGAAACGGAATCAATAGTGTTTTTTGCGTCAAACAGAGATATTTTGGCGTTTGTGCGGGAAATTGTGATAGATAAGTCCATGTTGACGAAGAATTAAGAATTAGGAATTAAGAATTAGGAATTTTACGTCGCTACGACATTCTTAATACTTAATACTTTATACTTAATACTCGTTTTTGTCCATTGAAAGAATAGTCATTTTCTGATAGTATTACAGTATTATGAATATTCCTGAAGAAGTACAATTTACATTGAAAAAGCTGGAAGATGCTGGTTTTGAGGCTTTTATCGTGGGCGGATGTGTCCGCGATTTTATCATGGATAGAATCCCCAATGATTGGGACATCACCACGAATGCGAAGCCAGAAGAAATACAGGAGATTTTTCCAGATTCTTTATATGAAAACCAGTATGGAATGGTGACAGTAAGAATAGGTGAAGATAAAGAAACTCGTTTTGAAGTTCAGGTGACAACTTACAGGATTGAAAGTGGATATTCTGACCAACGTCATCCGGATGGTGTTCGGTTCGTGAAAACTATAGAGGAAGATTTGGCGAGAAGGGATTTTACAGTTAATGCTATGGCTGGAGTGACTAAAAACGTTGAAATGACGGATAACGAGATCCCTCGACTCCGCTCCGCTGCGAGCTCCGCTCCGCTCGGGATGACAGGTGAAGTGGGTTTATGTCTGATTGACTTATTTAATGGGCGGAAGGATATTGAGGATAAGATTATTCGGGCGGTGGGGGATGCGGGGG
>CAYZDR010000013.1:10733-19536 GCA_964477425.1 uncultured Candidatus Saccharibacteria bacterium | reverse complement strand
AATTAAAAGCACGTTCAAAATCTGTAAAATATTTAATTCTATTTCAAGGGACAGCGACAGAAAAAATTGTTGCAGAATTTAAGAAGCAGAAATGTCAGGTGGATTATAAGCTAGTTGATAATATGAAAGATGCTGTGAGGGAGGCAAAGAATGTTGCTAGAAAAAATGATATTGTTTTATTATCACCAGCCGCAGCAAGCTTTGGCATTTTTAGGAATGAGTTTGATAGAGGGAGGCAATTCAATGATCAATTATCAATGTACAATGATCAATGACGACCAACGACGGCAGGGCAATTCGTGAATGTGCCCCTACAAACGACGAACTTTTAACTTTATGAACTTTATAAACTTTCAGACTTCGTTGCATTTGTAAAAATCTTGTATTTTTGATACTATATATACATGGAAAAGATGGCAAAATATAGGACTCACACTTGTGGAGAACTAAATAAAAAAAATCAGGATGAAACAGTCATTCTATCAGGATGGGCAAGTAGCCGACGTGACCACGGTGGGCTTATTTTTATTGACTTGAGAGATCGCTATGGGATAACCCAGGTTACTTTTGATCCAAAAACTTCAGAAGAAGCGTGGAAAATTGCAGATAGCGTGCGAAATGAATTTGTGATTAAAGTTACAGGGAAAGTTGTTGCAAGACCGGATACTATGATCAATAAGAAACTTTCTACAGGTGAAATAGAAATTGAGGCAGGAGAGATAGAGATTTTGAGCAAAGCAGAAACTCCTCCATTTGAAGTTCATGAGGAAAAAGGGAATGAAACAAGAGAAGAGTTAAGAATGAAATATCGGTACATTGATTTGAGAAAACAGCACACCAAGGAAGCGATAATTAAACGTCATCAGTTTATTAAATTTATTCGTGATTATTTATCAGACAAAGAATTTTTAGAAATTGAAACCCCTATTCTAGGGAAGAGTACTCCTGAAGGAGCGCGAGATTTTTTGGTGCCATCCCGTCTGCACGAAGGACAGTTTTACGCTCTACCTCAATCTCCACAACAATACAAACAATTTTTAATGATCGGTGGAATGGATAAGTATTTTCAAATTGCTCGATGCTTTAGAGATGAAGATACGCGTGGAGATCGACAAGCAGAGTTTACTCAGTTAGATATGGAAATGTCTTTTGTTGACTATGAGGATGTCTTAAACTTAACTGAAGATATGATGTCTCAGGCTGTCAAAAAAATATTTCCAGAGAAAAAGTTTTTATCATCTCCATGGGCACGACTTGACTATGATGATGTGATATTAAAATATGGGACAGATAAACCAGACTTACGGTTCGGAATGGAAATTAAAGATGTTACAGATTTGGTTAGCGATTGTGGATTCAAAGTTTTTGCAGATGTTGCAAATAATAATGGAGTAGTGAGAGCAATTTGCGCAACAGGTGCTGCTAAATTTAGTCGAGCCCAAATAGATGAGCTGACCGAGTTGGTTAAAAAATCTGGAGCCAAAGGTTTGGCGTATATAATAGTGAAAGAGGATGGAACTTTGCAGTCCCCGATTGTTAAGTTTTTAGGAGAAGAACTTGCACAGAAAATAGTTAAACATGTTGAAGCAAAATCAGGAGATATAATTTTCTTTGGAGCAGATACTAAAAAAGTTGTATGTGAAAGTTTATCAAGTTTGAGAAATGAATTAGGCAAAAGACTTGTTGAAATTGATCCAGATTTGATTGCCATGGCTTTCGTGATTAACTTTCCATTGTTTGAAGATGGTTTGCAAGATGGACATTATGCTCCAAGTCATCATATGTTTACTTCTCCAAGAGACGAAGATCTTAAATTATTGGAAACGGATCCTGCGAAAGCTAAATCTTATCAGTATGACATGATAGGAAATGGTTATGAGTTAGGTGGAGGAAGTATTAGAATACACAATGCAGAAGTTCAAGAAAAGATATTTGATTTGATTGGTTTTGATGATGCAAGAAAAAAATTATTCAGTCATTTTTTGAGAGCATTCAAGTTTGGAGTTCCACCACATGGAGGAATAGCACCGGGCATTGATAGAATGTTAATGGTGTTTATGAATAAAAATAGTATTCGTGATGTGATGGCATTTCCTAAAACTGGAGATGGTAGAGATCTTGCGATGGAAGCTCCGAGTGAAGTGGAGGGGGGACAGCTTAGAGAGTTAGGGATTAAAATCAATTAACAATTATCAATTATCAATGAACAATGATCAATGGCTATACCAAAAAAACTAAAAAAATTTCTTGAAGATAATAAAATAAAACATGAGCTTGTTGAACATAGGACAGCTTTTACTGCGGTAGATATTGCAGCTACTCAACATATTAAACCACAAGAAATTATCAAAGCATTGGTAATGAAAGTGGATTCTAAAGCTACTGTTTTAGCTTTACTTTCTGCAAATAGAAATTTAGATAAAGACAAATTGTTAAAAACTATCAATACATACAGAAAAAAGAATGGTGAAAAATTAGGAAAGAAAATAGCATTTGCAAAAGAGAAATGGATGAAAGAAAATATTAATATAGGGAAAATTGGTGCTGCTCCACCGTTTGAAGCTCTATTGAAAATTCCTGTTATTATAGATAATTTAGTTTTGAAAAATACAAAAGTATATGTCAGCAGTGGTGATTATAATTTCTCCATAAAAATGACAATAGCAGTTTTCAAAAAAGTGTCTGGAGAGTTTGTGAAAGGAAATTTTTCTGTGGCAAAGGGGAAGAAATCGTTGTCGTCAATTCGTGTGTAGTTTGGGTATCAAGTCTTTATAATAGAGAAGAATTAAGTATTAGGAATTAAGTATTAAGGAGGTTAACGACGTCGTTCCTTAATACTTAATACTTAATTCCTAATACTTTGTTGCCATGTACCATGTAAAATTAAACAACTTCACTGGTCCCTTCGATGTACTCTTAACAATGTTGGATGAGAAGAAAATGGATATAAAAGATGTATCACTTGTTGCTGTTACAGATCAATTTATTCAGTTTTTAGAAAATCAAAAGACCTTAAACATCGCTAATTTAGCTGATTTTCTCAGTGTTGCGGCGAATTTACTTCTATTGAAATCAAAAGCAATTTTACCATCTTTAGAACTTGAAGAAGATGATGAGGAAGATCTAGAATTGTTTAGAGAACAGTTAGAGAGATGTAAAAAAATTCAAGAACTGTCTATTTTTTTGAAAGATTTTCTAAAGAAGCAGGGATGTATGTTTTCAAAAGAAGAATCTCGTAAAGTTCCGTGTGGGTTTTACCCACCGTCAAAATTGACAGTAGAAATGTTGCGTAGAGCAGTGATGGATGTTGCCAGAGAAAAACAGCAATTTCAAGAGATAGAAATTCTTCCAGAGGAAAGCATACAGGAAATAGTATCACTTGAAGAAAAAGTAAAGGCATTACAATCGTTGATTGCTAAAAAAAAGAAAAATAATTTTAGTGATGTGACGAAAGATAAATCAGCTATAGAAATCATTGTATCTTTTTTAGCACTATTAGAATTAGTAAAGCAGGATTCAGTTTATACTTGTCAGCAAGAAATTTGTGGTGAAATAGAATTTTATCGTATGTAAGATTAAAAATAAAATAAAATTTTGAAAAACATAAAATCTCAAATTGAAACAATATTATTTATTGCGGCTAAACCAATATCATTAAAAAAGATAGCGGAGTTTTTAGATATTTCAGAAAATGATGCAGGTATATTAGTTGATGAATTGCAAAAAGAATATAACGCAGAAAAAAAAGGATTTCGTATTGTTCGGGCTGGAAAGCAAATTGAATTAGTCAGTGCACCTGAAAATGAAAGTGTTGTTAAAAAGTTTTTCCAGAAAGAAGTAGAGACAGATCTTTCAAAAGCATCCTTGGAAACTCTGGCAGTTGTTGCATACAAGGGACCGATATCCAGATCTCAAATAGAAGAAGAAAGAGGAGTGAATTCCATTATTACTCTAAGAAGTTTGATGATGAGGGGGCTGATTGATAAAGGTTGGAAAAATAAAGAAGGGTTGGATTTATATAAAATCACTACAGATTTGTTGAAAAAATTTGGAGTAGAAAGGCAGGCAGATTTGCCAGAGCATAAATTATGGAACTGATTTTAATCGCTTTAATGTTATTTGGTGGAGCGTTGGGGATTGCCTCAAAAAATGTTTCTTTTGGTGGTATAGTTGAGCAAGAAGCTACAATAAGTGAGGGGATTAAGATAGAACGTAGTAGCTCTGAAATTTTTCAAAGTTTTGCAAAAGCTAGGCCACCGATCGATTTGTTTCGGCTTGAAGATATTAATGAAAATGAAGAATTAATTTTTACTCCTCTTCCAGCTAAAAAAACAGATGCGGATCCACCAGAAATTTCTGCACAATCTGTTATTATAATGGATATGGAAACTGACTATGTAATCCTTGAAAAGAATAGTCATGACCAACTGCCAATCGCGAGTATATCAAAAATTGTTACAGCATTAGTTGCCGAAAAAAGCCTGTCTCCTAAACATGAAATTATAATTTCCCAACAAGCGATTAATACAGAGGGTGGGACAGGAAAGCTTAATGTAAATGAAAAATTTTTTACAAAAGAATTGATTGATCTTATGCTAATTTCTTCAAGTAATGATGCAGCTATGCAAATTGCTCTGGAGGTTTCAGATGGAGCTGAAAGTTTTTCAGAATTGATGAATCAAAAAGTGGAAAGTTTTGGATTGTCAGATAGTAATTTCGTAGAGCCATCTGGATTGGATGCAAAAAATATTTCTACAGCTTTTGATATAGCACAAATTGCAGATAGTACATTTGGAGAATCTAACATCTGGAATATTTTAGGACAGAGTGGAATGGATACAGAATCTGTAGACGGAAAAATTCGTCACTTAAAAAATACCAATCAAATTATCAATGATCCAAGAATAATTTCAGGGAAGACAGGATTTACAAATGAAGCAGGTGGCACACTTGTAGTTGTTGCTGAACTAGGAGAAGAAAATCGTAAAATGATTTTTGTTATTCTGGGGTCTGGGGATAGGTTTGGAGAGATGGTGGTGTTGCTGGATTGGGTAGAGGGGAATTTTGAATTGTAAAACTGTCTGAACCTGGATTAAGCAGGATTTCTCAGATTAGTCCCGATTCAGGATTACAGGATTACGTTGAACATACCATGGTATGTTCAACGGACGTAACAACGTCACTCCGCTGGGTGAAATCATACAATCCTGAATCGAGATTAATCCTTTTAATCTGGTTTAATCCAGGTTCAGACAGCGTAGAACTTTTTAACTTTCTAACTAAAAACTATGCAAACAGAACTTATATTCAATTCACTAAAGATATTTTTCTTAGGATCTTTGTCTTTTATCGTTGCCATGTTTTGGACACCTTTGCTGACTCATTATTTGTACAAATGGAAAGCGTGGAAAAAACAGTCTGGAAAAGGAGATGCGATTGGTGATGATTCCCCAAAATTATTTAGTGATGAACATAGGGAAAAAGAATTTTCTACACCTAGAATGGGTGGGCTACTAATTTGGATTACAGTTATTGTGATCACCTGTTTCTTCGCTCTATTAGCGGTTTTTTATGACAAAGGTTGGGTTGAGAAATTGAACTTTTTAAGTCGTTCCCAAACTTGGTTGCCATTTTTTACTCTAATTGCGGCATCTCTAATTGGCTTGCTTGATGACGTCCTAGTTATTAAAGGCAAGCGGGGAATTAGTGTTTGGTATCGTTTATTTGCAGTGATAATGATTGGATTAGCAGGTGCCCTTTGGTTCTATTTTAAGTTAGATTGGAGTTCAATTTATATTCCATTTATGGGAGAAGTTGTAATTAACGGTTGGTATATTCCTCTCTTTATTTTTGTCATGGTTGCCATGTTTGGCGGCACTCCGATTGATGGGTTAGATGGATTAGCAGGTGGAGTTTTCGCATCAGCTTTTGCTGCATATGCAGGGATCGCTCTTTTTAGAAATCAAATTAACATCGCCGCTTTTTGTGTTGTCCTCACAGGCGCGATTCTTGCCTTTTTATGGTTTAATATTCCACCCGCAAGATTCTATCTGGGGGAAACTGGGATATTGGGGCTGACTACAACATTAGTTGTCGTGGCATTTTTAACAGACTCCGTAATTGCTCTTCCGTTTATCGCTTTCCTCCCATTGCTTACTGCTGTGTCAGATATTATTCAAATACTTTCCAAAAAGTTTAGAGGAAAAAGGGTTTTTTTGGCAGCTCCAATTCATCATCATTTTGAGTTGAAGGGGTGGACTAAGGAAAAAATTGTCATGCGTTTCTGGATCATCAGCGCAGCGATGTCAATTATTGGAATGACTGTTGCTTTGTTGGGTAGGACGTTGTGAAAAACTTTTCAGAATGAAGAAGATTAAATAAAGTTGAAATTGGCAATGGAGATTTTAGAGAAATACAAGAGAGTGAACTTTTAAAATATAAAAAAAGATCGCTGAGTATTATCTCAACGATCTTGACTGTCGAAGTTAGAGTGGCGTCTAGGCCTACTCGTGTTTCTTTAACAATACGAGCTTTACAACAAGTTCATTGCTGATACTTAACAATGCTACGGCGATAGTAGTCCAAATGCCTGTTTCGGTATAGACTCCATAGCAAATCACTGACGTAATAATTAAGCGTGAAATAGTACGATATTTCATTAGACGACTCCTTCTTTGATTTTTCAAAATACTTTCCCCATTGATATTCTCTACTCTCATCGTAGCATACTTTTTACAAAATGTCAAGGCTACGCTCTTCGAGCTACGCCTTGCAGTCAAGCATTTCATCTGGAATATCTTAATAAATCTCCCAATAGACCCTTAAATAAGCCAAAACAACTTATGAAAAAACATTATGATCTCCCCTTAATAATAACGACCGCCATACTTGTCTTAATAGGACTTGTAATGGTCTCCAGCTCCAGTGTTATTTTATCTGTCCAACAATTTGGCAGTCCATATTACTATTTCAAACACCAGTTTTTTATTGGATTCATTGGTGGAGGAATTTTCTGCTACATCATGTCCAAGATAGATTACAGGAAATTAAAGAAATTTGCTCCTTTGTTTTTGTTTCTATCATTTCTTATGCTAATTTTAGTTTTCATTCCGGGTATCGGAATGAGTTTTGGAGGAGCACAGAGATGGATTAAAATAGGACTATCTTTTCAGCCATCTGAATTTGTGAAGTTGGGAGTGATTATTTATTTGGCGGCGTGGTTGTCAAAAGACAAAGAAAGTGTTCAGAGTTTTACAAAATCTTTTATTCCGTTCGTGGCAGTAGTTTGTGCTGTATCAATTTTACTTTTGAAACAACCAGACACGGGGACAATGGGGATTATCGCAATTATTGCGATTACAATGTTTTTTACTGCGGGTGGGCGTTTCAGTCAGATACTCCTTTTTGTAACAGGTTTAGCAGGAGCTTTGTGGGGTTTGATAAAACTGGCTCCATATAGAATGAATAGATTTTTGGTTTTTCTGAATCCAAGTATGGACCCCAAAGGAATTGGCTATCACATAAATCAAGCACTCATAGCGATTGGATCAGGTGGGATTTTTGGGATGGGGTTTGGACATAGTAGACAGAAATTTAATTATCTTCCTGAACCTATCGGTGATTCTATATTTGCGATTATCGCAGAAGAACTTGGGCTTATTGGAGGAGCGATTGTTTTAACTCTGTTCGGGATTTTTGCATGGCGTGGATTTAAGATTGCTAAACATGCTCCAGATAAATTTGGGATGCTTCTGGCAGTTGGTATTACTTCGTGGATTATCTTTCAAGCCGTTATAAATATAGCTGCGATCACATCGTTAATGCCATTAACAGGAATAACTTTGCCATTTATCAGTTATGGAAGCTCATCACTAGTGATGTCATTGGGTGGCGTAGGCATCTTAATAAATATCTCTAAACACTAAGGTAAATATATGAGAATACTACTAACAGGCGGAGGAACTTGTGGGCATATAACCCCATCCATCGCTGTTGCGAAAAAAATAAAATCAACAGCAAAAGAAAGAGTTGACTTTTTGTTTGTCGGATCAGTTGATAAAAACGCACAGGCATTGTTGGAAACTGAAAATATTAAAGTTAAAAACATTGCTTGTGGGAAATTCAGAAGGTCATTGTCATTAAGAAATTTTACTGATATTTTTAAGCTTGCTTTTGGGATGATTCAAGCAATGTGGATAGTGTATTGGTTTATGCCTGATGTTGTTTTCTCCAAAGGTGGATTTGCAAGTTTTCCTGGATCATTTGCATCATGGTTTTTTATGTGTCCAATTATTGTCCATGAATCCGACTCTGTCCCCGGTCTAGCCAATTTAGTAATTGGGAAAATGGCAAAAATAGTTATTGTAGCATTTGGGAAAGCAGGAGAATATTTTAAAAAAGAAAAAGTTATTTTGTTAGGGAATCCGATTAGAGAAGAATTATTAAATGGTAGTGCTGAAGAATGTGAAAAGAAATTTGGATTGCAAAAAGATAATCCATTAGTTTTCATAACAGGAGGAAGTTTGGGCGCATCTTTTATAAACGAAGCTGTTTTGAGAATTTTATCTGAACTTACAAAGTCCGCAAATATCATTCATCAATGTGGGAACATAGCAGTCAAGGGGCATAAAGGTATAGATGAAATTAAAAAAACAGCATCTGAAATATTGGGAGATGATTATGAAAAAGATGGTTATCATCCAGTAGAATTTATAGGTGAAGAGTTGAAAGATGTATTGGCATGTGCTGATTTAATTATCACACGTGGTGGAGCAAATTCATTGTCAGAAATTGCATCAATTGG
>CAYZDR010000013.1:5572-10633 GCA_964477425.1 uncultured Candidatus Saccharibacteria bacterium | reverse complement strand
ATTTAATTATCACACGTGGTGGAGCAAATTCATTGTCAGAAATTGCATCAATTGGTAAGCCTTCTATAATTATCCCTATATACAATTCCCCGGGGAATCATCAAAGAGAGAATGCTTTTACATTCAAAGAAGCAGGAGCAGGGATTGTGATAGAGCAACCAAATCTTACTCCAAATTTGTTCTTGATGGAAATTAACAAAATTTTAGAGAATCCAGAGTTGTCAAAATCTATGGGAGAAAATGCAAAGAAATTAGCTAATCCTGAGGCGGCGCAGGGGATAGCGGAGGTGGTGTTGGAGATTGGTAGACGCTGATGAGAGACGACACACGACGACGCGGGCAATTCATGAATGTGCCCCTACAACGTAGATAAATAACGACGAATACGTCGCGTAGGGGCGGTTCACGAACCGCTCGCGTTGTCCCCATGCAAATAAGATAAAACAAATGAATAACGAGTTACCACAAAGAAAATCAATAAGATTAAAAACTTACGATTATTCCCAAACAGGATGGTATTATATAACAATATGTACAAACAATAGAGAAGAAACATTAGGAAGAATACCAGAACCAGGAAAGATGATATTAAATAAAAAAGGAGAAATAGCATTAAAATATTGGGAAGAGATAATAGAACATTATGAAAATGTAAAATTGGACATATTTATTATAATGCCAAATCATATACACGGAATAATTGAAATTAACAACAATAATGTAGGGGCAATTCACGAATTGCCCGCGTCGTCTGCGATTAACGAACCCTTTACACATGATGAACAAATAAAGGATATTTCATCACGGATAGGACAAAATAATAGAAAAATCAGCAGAAAAATGTTAATTCCAAAAATAATTGGACGTTTCAAAATGCAATCTGCAAAACAAATCAATTTATTAAGAAATACACAAGGACAACCTGTTTGGCAAAGAAATTATTACGAGCACATCATAACATCAGATAAGGCACACAATAACATCCGTGAATACATAGAAAATAATCCGTATAATTGGGACGATGATAGGAATAATATCTGAAATTATAAAAATGGTTGTCATCATAGAGCCCTTATAAGGGCTCTATTTGGATAAAACAAAAACAGGGCTCTGTGTGCTCACAGATCCCTGTTCGTTTGCTAATTTAATCTAATAGTTTCAATAAAACATCCCTCAACATTTGTTACTTTTCCTTCAAAGTTTTTTTCATGTGTCATATTATAAACTATGGCCACAGATAAAGAAAAAATAACAAATAAGAGAATTCCAGTTCGGGCTGCTCTTTTAACGCCCTCTTTCTCCCCCATATAAAAGAGAAATCCTATTGTTATTATTATAATAACAATAGGTAAAAAATATCTGTGCATTACTAAGTTTACTATAAAATTCATTTCTTTCCCCCTTAGTTTGTGTCCGTTTCAATCGGACGCATGTTTTTAAGATACTCCTCCTAATTTCATGCAGGAATCATAATATAAAAGACTTAAAAAGTCAACCCTTTTTTAGTCTTGGATAAAATGGTATATTAAGGTTGTAATAATTAATAAATAAAATACATGAATTTACAATTTTATGCGAAAAATGTAGAGTTAGATGCGGATGTTAAAAAATATGCAAAGAAGAAATTTCTTAAGGCGCTCAAATATTGTAAAAAATTAACAGAGGTCAGAATTGAATTTGAAGTTGATCCACATCACACGCATGGAGAAACAACAAAGAAAATTATCCTTACAGCGCATGCTCCAAGAGAAATGATTCGTGTAGAAGAATCTGGATCTGATTTTAGAGAAGTTATAGATTTACTAGTTCCAAAAATTAGAAAACAATCCAAGGCATACAAAGAAAGACAGCTTACATTAGTAAAGAAAAATGGGAGAGCGTTCAAATCAGTTTTACATTCTATGGCAGGAAAAATATTTCCATGGATTGGAGAAGAACAACGTATCCCAGCGAATGACATTGTCAAAAGGAAGAACTTTGCTATAGTGAAACCAATAGATGAAGATGAAGCAATTCAAGAAATGAATCGGTTAGGACACGACTTCTATGCGTTCATTGATGTTAAGACTAATAAAAATGCAATTCTGTATAAACGGAAAAGCGGAAAGTATGGATTAATTTATGTCTCTGATAAATAAAATATTCGGAAAGTCCGAGAAAAAACTTCTTAAACATTATCAACCAATAGTTGATAGTATTAATGTACTTGAACCTGAATTTAAAAAAAAATCAGACGATGAGCTCAAAGAAATTTCTCTTGCACTTAAAGAAAAGTTATGCAAACAGTTAAGCACTGTAAACGAAAAAGTAGAAGAGCTGAAAAAGCAGATTGAAAATACGATTGATCCAGAAAATAAATTGAAATTCAAAAAGGATCTTCGTAATTGTAAAAAAGTAATATTTGATTTGTTCTTACCAGAAGCATTCGCGCTTGTCAGAGAATCTTCAAAGCGAACTATTGGCTTACGCCCATTTGATGTCCAGATAATTGGAGGAATTGTTTTACATGAGGGTGGGATTGCTGAAATGAAAACTGGAGAAGGAAAAACTTTGGCTGCAACACTTGCAATTTTCTTGAATGCTTTAGAAGGAAAAGGTGCACATTTAGTAACAGTCAATGATTATTTAGCACGACGTGATGCAAACTGGATGGCGCCAATTTATCATAAATTAGGATTGTCTGTAGGGTGTGTTCAACATGATTGCGCCTTTATTTTTGATCCTCACACTGACCCAGACCAAAACGAAGTGTCTGTTGAAATGGAAAATTTGAGGAAAATTTCAAGAAGAGAAGCGTATGCGTGCGATGTAACTTATGGGACAAATAATGAATTTGGGTTTGATTATTTGAGAGACAATCTCGTTCTTGATGCTTCACAAATGGGACAAAGAGAACATCATTTTGCAGTTGTTGATGAGGTGGATAGCATTTTAATTGATGAAGCTAGAACTCCACTTATTATTTCTGCTCCTGATTCAGAATCTTCTAATAAATATGGATTGGCTGCAAAACAAATTTTGCCACTGATTGAAAAAGTTCGGTTCGTTACAAATATGGAAGAAGCAGAAGCAAAAAAGTTTCATGTTGATTTAGGAGAGGGATACGACATCGTCGCAAATGAAGAAAAAAAGTCTGCGCTCCTAACACAAGAAGGGCAAGATAAATGTGAGAAAGCAATAGGAATAGATAAATTGTTTGAAGAATTTGGAGCTGAAAATTTAGAGTGGAAACATGCGATTGATCAAATTATTAAAGCAAAAGTATTTTTTAATGTAGATAAAGATTATGTGATAAAAGACGGAGAGGTAATCATAGTCGATAGTTTTACTGGACGACTAATGCCCGGGAGGAGATACAGTGAAGGTTTGCATCAAGCAATAGAAGCGAAAGAAGGGCTGGAAGTTCATAGAGAAAATAAGACACTCGCTACAATTACATTTCAGAACTATTTTAGATTTTATGAAAAATTATCAGGGATGACTGGAACCGCATCAACAAATGCAGAGGAATTTATTAAAGTTTATGGGTTAGATGTTGTCTCAATTCCTACCAATCAGCCGATAGCCAGAATAGATCGTCCAGACAGTATATACAAATCTGAAAGAGGAAAATTCATGGCAGTAGCTAGGAAAATCCAAGAATGTAACAAAAAGAATCAGCCAGTTTTAGCTGGAACTATCTCTGTAGAAAAATCTGAAATGTTAAGTGATATGTTAAAGCAATTTGATATCAAACATGAAGTCTTGAATGCTAAAAATCATGAAAAAGAAGCGACAATTATTGCAGATGCGGGTCGGTCAGGAGCTGTTACTATTGCGACCAACATGGCTGGTAGAGGGACAGACATTAAATTGAGCGATGAAGCGAAGGAGGCAGGTGGACTTTTTGTTATCGGGACAGAAAGGCATGAGGCGAGGAGAATTGACAATCAGTTAAGAGGAAGAAGTGGAAGACAGGGCGACCCAGGAGAGAGTAGATTTTTTGTTTCTTTGGATGATGATTTAATGAGAATTTTCGGATCAGATAAGATGAGAAGCATTATGGACAGGTTCAAATTTCCAGAAGATCAGCCAATTGAAAATCGTATTATTAGTGGTTCAATAGAAAGCGCTCAAGCAAAAATTGAGGGATACAACTTTGATACTAGAAAATATGTTCTAGAATATGATGATGTGATGAACAAGCAGAGAGATGTTATTTACAAAAAAAGAAAGCAAGCGCTGGAAGCATTAAATAATGAAGTCAGTAAAGACTATTTGACGAATGCAGTTTTGGAATATTTGGACAAGGAAGTTGTAAATATTGTTATGCAGTGTATGGAAGATCAAGGTCGCCTTCGCTCTTCGAGCTTCGATGTACCGATGAAAGTAAATATTAGTTCTGTTCAAGATGGAATTAATAAAATAGTTGAAGTGAAAAAATCAGAAATGCCAGAGGATAATTTGGAATTGCAAAAAAATCTTCAGGAGCTAATCCATAAAAAATATGAAGAGCGTGAGAAGCAATTAGGGAGCGAAGCGATGAGAAATATTGAGAGATTGGTGTTCCTGAGAATTATAGACATGCTCTGGATGGAACATTTGGATGCCATGGACCATTTGCGAAATAGCGTATCCTTGCGTGGTTTTGGTCAGAGGGACCCACTTGTAGAATATAAAAGAGAAGGATACACAGCCTTTGAACGTTTGCTTGCTAATATTCAGACGAATGTCTGCCAGTTTATCTTGAAAGCGAATATACCTCAGACTGAAAGTAAAAATGAACATGAAGATAAAAAGCGGAAAAATCTTCAATACAGCGGAGCAGAGGAATCTGATACTGTTTCTACTACCATTCGCAATCAGGTCAAGATTGGGAGGAACGATCCGTGTCCGTGCGGGAGCGGGAAGAAGTATAAACGATGTTGTGGGGGGTAAACGCTGTCTGAACCTGGATTAAACAGGATTTCTCAGATTATTCTCGATTCAGGATTTCAGGATTACGTATGTACGGGCGTATGTACGTTCGTATGTACGTTCGTATGTACGTTCGTATGTACGTAAAAATT
Source organism: uncultured Candidatus Saccharibacteria bacterium (assembly GCA_964477425.1). Lineage (GTDB taxonomy): Bacteria > Patescibacteriota > Minisyncoccia > CAYZDR01 > CAYZDR01 > CAYZDR01. Next base: position 5,585 of record CAYZDR010000013.1, on the reverse strand, counting down.
TAATAAACAAAAG
>CAYZDR010000013.1:0-5472 GCA_964477425.1 uncultured Candidatus Saccharibacteria bacterium | reverse complement strand
CGTATGTACGTTCGTATGTACGTTCGTATGTACGTAAAAATTTAATAAACAAAAGGGGCATGAATATTAAGATGATGAATGAAATCTCAAAATACGAAAAAGAACCAGAATTTGAAAAATATATTTTGCCTTTTGCTCCGGAGCTTTGCGATTTTATAAAAGAAAAAAGAAAATTCATAACATACAGATTCGGCAATAAGTATGATTATTTAGAGATTGGCGATAAAATTAAGATTCAGGATTGCGATACAAAAGAAATTATTGGAGATGCGAAAATTGTTAACAAGCAAAAAACGACTTTTAAGGATTTGCCACTTGAAATCGAAGGGCATAAAAAATATCCAAACAAAGAATCTCAGAGAGATACGTTTTCAAACTACTACGCTTATATTAACAGGACAATTAAAGATGATGATCTGTTTTTGACTTTAGAATTTAAGATGTAAAAACATGGGGATCAAAATTGAATTTAATCCAGATCTGGCATTAAGAAATATCTTGGAATTTAAAAACGGAAACAGAAAAATCGAAGAGTGTATCCCAGAGCAGTTAAAAGATGGAGAAATTTATTCTTTTCTGAAAACAGGCCAGAGAAATTATTGGTTTGACGGTGAAACCCCACTTTTAGAAACCAAGGGGGACGAAATCTTATCGAGGCCAAAAGCAAGTATTGTTATTTTAGAAGCAATGCATTTTAAGGAAGGAGAAGATATTTATACAAAAGGGAAGTATAAAGTGATCAAAGTTTTTAAAGATGATGATATTTACTTTGAAAGTTATAAAAGGATAAAATAAAACTATGTTAGACAAAAAATTTACAATTGAGAAAGCAAAAAAAGAAGATCTAAACGATATTCTGAATTTGAATTCGGATTTATTTAAGAAAGAATATAAAGATTTTGACGATAGTATGGATTTGGATTGGACGTCCAGTAAAGAAGGACAGAATTATTTTAGTGGGAGAATTAGTAATAGTGAAGAAGGTTGTTTGTATGTTGCCAAATTTGATAAAAAAGTAATCGGATATTTATGCGGAGGTATTGGAAAAACAGAATCTTACAGGAAAGAGGCAAAATGTGCAGAATTGGAAAACATGTTTGTAAAAGAAAAATTTAGAAATCAAAGAATAGGGGAAAAATTAGTTGAAAAATTTATAAATTGGTGCAAAGAAAAATTAGTTGATCATGCTTCTGTTACTGCTTCAGTACAAAATAGTCTTGCAATAAATTTTTATAAAAAATCTGGTTTTGAAGAATACAATTTAGTTTTAGAAATGAAATTAAAAAACAAGCATGATTCCGTATCAAACAAATAAAAAATTCTCCGCCGATAAAGTGGAACGAGACTCCGGCCGAAATTACAACATTCCGCCAAATTGGAGCGAGATTCCTGGCCGAGAATTTCTTATAAATTCATGATAGCATTTTCTATAGAAAAATCAAATTTGTGAATAATCGGACGGTAGAGATGTTGCAATGCAATGTCTCTATGCGTGCGTGGGTTAAAAAATTTAACGAAACCAATGAAAATAATATCATGGAATGTGAATGGAATAAGATCAGTTTTTAGAAAAGGCTTTTTGCAATTTATTAGAAAAATCAATCCTGATATTATTTGTTTGCAGGAAATAAAATCTCAGGAAGATACAATTCCCGACGAGCTATTAAATCTAAAAGAATATCATTCTTATTTTAATCCAGCTCAGAAAAAAGGCTATGCAGGAGTAGCTGTTTTCACAAAAGAAAAACCAATCAAAATTAGTCGAAAAATCGGTTTAGAAAGATTTGACTATGAGGGGAGATTTTTACAATTGGAATATAAAAATTTTATTCTTTTGAATCTGTATTTTCCTCATGGCGGAAGACAGAAAGAAAATTTAGATTACAAACTTGAAGTTTATAAGTTTTTATTAAAACGCTTTAAAAAATTAAAGGACAAAAAAGTTATTTTAACAGGTGATTTTAATGTTGCTCATACAGAAATGGATCTAGCTAGACCGAAGTCAAATAAGAAAAATATTATGTTTACGATAGAAGAGAGAAAACAGTTAGATAAACTTGTGCAAGTTGGCTTTACAGATACATTTAGAAAGTTTAATAAAGATGAAGGAAATTATACTTGGTGGGCGTATATGGCAAATGCACGGCAGAGAAATATGGGATGGAGGATTGATTATATTTTTACTTCTAAAAAAATTACACAAAAATTAAAAAATGCCTTTATTCTACATAAAGTCTTGGGATCGGATCATTGTCCAATAGGGATTGAAATTTAAGATGAATAAAATAATTTTACAAATCAAAAAAGAATTAAAAGACAAGATAGACAAGGGATACAAACAAGGATCTGATAGATTTTTTAAGGATAGTATAAAAAGTTATGGAGTAAGAACTCCAATTGTTCGTGGGATAGCGAGGAGATATTTTTTACAGATAAAAGATCTTGGGAAGAAAGAAATTTTTTGTTTAGCGGATGAATTATTAAAATCAGAATATTTTGAAGAAATAATTATAGCGTTTGATTGGGTATTTGGGATTAGAAAACAGTATACAGAATCAGATTTTAAAATTTTTGAAAACTGGTTAAAAAAACATGTTTCCAACTGGGCATCTTGTGATGATTTTTGTGGGCATACTTTAGGATATTTTCTTTTACAATTTCCTGAATTTTTACCAAAAACAAAAACGTGGACAAAGTCTAAAAATAGATGGTTAAGACGTGCATCGGCGGTGGCGATGATTTATCCGAACAGAAAAGACAAATATATCAAGAATTCTTTTGAGATAGCGGATATTTTATTGGAAGATAAGGATGATTTGGTTCAAAAAGGATATGGATGGATGTTGAAAGAAATTAGTAATTTGTATCCAGAAAAAGTTTTTGATTATGTGATGAAAAACAGAAATAAAATGCCGAGAACGGCATTGAGATATGCGATTGAAAAATTATCGGTGGAGTTGAAAAGAGAGGCGATGGGGTAGTCAATCTTTCAGCCCAAGGCTGATCCGCCTCGGGCGGACAGTTATGAGGTCTATTTAAGAGTGGGATTTTTTATAAAATTTTGACAAAAAATAGGTGTACGTTAATATGTACATATAAACTATAAATTAAAATAATATTATGAATGTTAAAACAACTCTTTCAATTACAGAAGCGCGAAAAAAAATTTTTGAGATAGCTGACAAAGTTCAAGAACCGATGTCATACTATACATTAACTGAACGTGGGCGACCACGAGCTGTTATTATGTCGGCAAAAGAATTTGAATTATGGCAAGAAACTTTAGAGGTGCAAAAAATGTTTCCTGAATTAGAAAAAGATATTGAGCAAGTACGACAAAAAATTAAAACTGGTAGTTACAAAAGTTGTGCGACTTTGACAGAGGTTCATAATAAATTAAAGTAAAAATATGGAAATAAAATATAGAGAATTACATCGTATTACGTCAACGGCGATTATTTATAAGGACGATAAATATTTGATTACAAAACGCGCGCTGAATAAAAAAGCGTTTCCGGGAAAGTGGACAGTTCCGGGAGGCGGTTTAAAATCAATTTTCAGTTATCAATGAACAATTATCAGTTACGTCACTGGAATTTTGGGGGAAATTGAAATGGTGGACAAGAAAATCAATTCACAATGATCAATGTACAATTAACAATGACGACGGTATAATTGTAAAGATACGATATGTCATACCAGTCTAACCGTGTTCTAAATGTTGACCACAAACAAAACATCAGGTATAATGCAGAAGTTAATAGAATTAACTGAATGAATAGAATAACTGTAAAAATAAAACAAATGCTGGCGTATATATATGAATCCTTTAGATATGTTATCGGAGGGATTTTCTTGATTTTGTGGAAAGCAATTTGGTTTATCTTAAAACCGATTGTTGCTCCAAGTGGGGAAAGATCAAAGGCAAGAATGGCTGTTATTTCTATTCTTATTATAACTTGCCTTGCTTTTTTCTATAATTATTCAGTTGGATTTAATAAAACGGTAGATAAATTAAATAAGTATAAATATAATTTGGCGCAGTCAGAAAATCTGATTATGAAAGATAAAGGATTTGATCAATGGTTGACTGGGTGGGAATTTCATCATTTTTACAAAAAAGATTTTACTTTGGGGTTAGACTTAAAGGGCGGAACTCATCTTGTATACTTAGCAGATCTTTCTAATGTTGAATCTGCTAGTTATTCCGATGCAATGGAAGGAGTGAGAGATGTTGTAGAAAGGCGAGTGAACGTTTTTGGAGTTTCCGAACCCTTGGTTCAAGTATCAAAAGTAAGTGGAGAACATCGTTTAATTGTAGATTTGGCAGGAGTTGATAATGTAGATGAAGCTATTAAAATGATTGGAGAAACTCCACTACTAGAATTCAAAGAGGAAAAGTCTAAAGAGGAAATGGATCAGGAAGCAAAAGATGCAGAGACTAAGAATACTGGGGAAGCAGATGAAGGAATGGATGACCCAGCCTTCGCTTCTTCGGAAGCTACGGCGGGCGCGGTAGACGTTGTAGCAACAGACTCAGAGGGGAATGCGGCGGATGTTGAGGCTCAGATTAACCTGAGCGAGAATACATATATTGATCAGTTCAAATTAACACAGCTTTCTGGGAAACAATTAGCAAGAGCAGAATTGGTTTTTGATCCACAAAGTTCCCAACCACAAGTGAGTTTGGAATTTGATGGAGAAGGGACAGAGTTATTTGCAGATATTACACAGAGAAATGTCGGCAAGCGAGTAGCAATATTCTTAGATGGAATGGTGATCAGCGCTCCAAATGTGAATGAGCCGATCTTGAGTGGTCGTGCAGTTATTCAGGGAGAATTTACAATTGAAGAAGCGAGGCAGTTAGCGCAAAGATTGAATGCAGGTGCATTGCCAGTGCCAATTAAGTTGATCGGTCAGCAAACTGTCGGGGCAACTTTGGGAGAAATTTCTATCCAAAAAAGTTTGAAAGCAGGAATGATTGGTTTATTGGCGGTAGCGATTTTCATGATTTTCTATTACAAATTATTAGGTTTATTGGCAGGTGTGGCATTGGTAGTGTACGTTATTCTATCTCTAGCAATCTTTAAGATGATTCCTGTAACACTTACATTATCTGGAATCGCAGGATTTATTTTGTCATTCGGGATGGCAGTTGATGCGAATGTTCTGATTTTTGAGAGAGTCAAAGAAGAGCTTAATAAAGGAGCGACACTTGAAATGAGTATAAGCGAGGGGTTTACAAAAGCATGGCCTTCTATTAGAGATGGAAATGTTTCTACCTTGATCACATGTTTGATCCTTTGGACATTCGCGTCTAGCTCAGTTAAAGGTTTTGCTTTAACTCTAGGAATAGGTATTTTAGTCAGCATGATTAGTGCAATTATTGTGACTAGGAAATTTGTTGATTATACCATTCTTTCTAGAATTTCAAAATGGACTAAAAAGGTACTCTTTTTCTGGAAGCCAGGT
>CAYZDR010000012.1:8635-20855 GCA_964477425.1 uncultured Candidatus Saccharibacteria bacterium | reverse complement strand
CCTCGACTTTCCCATCTCCAATAGTCGTCACGCCAGCATTCGTCATTGTAACATCACCTGAGAGAGCAGCTGAGATACCAGTGTCTCCAGTTGCACCAATGAAGATTTTGCCATCTGGAAGATCTAGCATGCCGTCCTCGACTTTCCCATCTCCAATAGTCGTCACGCCAGCATTCGTCATTGTAACATCGCCTGAGAGAGCAGCTGAGATTCCTGTATCTCCAGTCGCACCTATGAAAATTTTGCCATCTGGAAGATCTAGCATGCCGTCCTCGATCTTTGCGTCCCCGATAGTTACAACGCCAGCATTCGTCATCGTGATATCGCCTGAGAGAGTTACTTCGGCACCTTCTCCATCGCCATCACCCACGATAATTGTTCCATCAGCAACGTCTAGTTTTGACGCACCAATTGCAGATGCTGCAAGGGTAACCACGCCAGCATTCGTCATCGTGACATCACCTGAGAGAGCAGCTGAGATACCTGTACCTCCAGTTGCACCGATGAAAATTTTGCCATCTGGAAGATCCAGCATGCCATCTTCAATTTTTGCGTTTCCGATTGTTAAGACGCCGGTGTTGCTGATTGTAACATCTCCAGATGGCGTAACAGCTGCTGCTGCGTCGTCAGAGCTTCCAACCAGTATTTCACCAGAACTAAGTTCAAGATCTCCTAGTTCTACAGCTGCAATTTCAGTATCAATAAGTGCGAGCTCACTCGCGACTTTTTCAAGAAGTGTACCGCCTTCGTTTCTAAGTTCCTTTGCGGTTTTTGATGTGTAAGCCATTTTTTTCTCCTGATATTTTTTTGTTTTTTATTTTCTGTGCTGGAGCAGACCAGAAAAAAGTATTTTTTTTATAATCCACTGTCTGTAATAATACCGTACTCATCTTTTACTTTGATTACAGTATCAAGCCAAACTTGAACAATAGTATCGTGTGTAGCATCATCGAAATACTGATGCGTTGAAAGACCAAAATTAGGAACACTTTTTTTTGCAAATTTCCCTTTTTCAGTTGTTTCGTACGAAATCATTTTCGGCGTTCCAAACTTTGGATCGTTGTGATAAAACAAAGAAGCTGCTGATTTATTTTTGCGATCCAGTCCCATTATATCACCATGCGTTATACCAGATAATAACCTGTGAATTACTGGTTTCCCTTCTAAAGGTAAAACAATTTCATCTTGAATAGGAGCATTAAGCACAGACTCACGATATTGCGGAATCTCTGAACCTATAAGAAATCCCTCAAGCTCAGAATAGTTAGTAGACTCGATAAAAATATCAGTCATTCGATATGGGTATCCTTCTTTGATCATTCCATTTTTGAAATTCATCAAATCTACTAATGGCGTTGCGTCTGAGCTAGACCACGCTGCTGCTGGTGTCATTCCTGCATCAGTAGATCCAGAATCTAGTGCAGAATAAATATTAGTATTCATTTTTTCTGCAATCCAAAAACCTACAGACTCAAACGCATCCATAATCATGTCTCTTCCAGCTGGAAGTTCAAGCGCTGATTTATCAAACTTCACTGACAATCCTTCAGTACTGGTAATTGCAGTCTCTTTTGTCATTCTAGTAATCTGAACTTCTGGAAAAGGAGATGACGGTGTCGTCATTCTCGGTGTTTGTTTTTTAGCATCAGAACTAGCACTGCTCTTTTTCCCGTAAGTGATTGGTAAACCGCCAGAATCAACGAATGGAATCATTTCCATAAACTTCAGAGTCGGTTCAGCTACACGTAATATCTCCGACAAAATCGTTGGGGTTTGTAAATATCTTGCATTAGTTCCTGAAATTTGTACCATTTTTTATACCTCCTATGAAATTATAAGATTGACTCCTCCAGTAAATCCAACGAGTGCACTAACAAGTGCTGTTCCTGCAGCAACATAATGGAACGAAACTACACCTACACCACCAGTTGTTACGTCTGAACCATATAATGGATCAGGACTACTAGCTGCAATTGCAGCAACTGAACCACTTGCATCAAATTCAAGCGTTGCCTGAACGCCCGGCACAATATTAGCAGCATCAAGTCCCTGCACTTGAATTTTTGTAGTTCCAATAATTCCTGGGAACCAAACTGTAGCTACTCGATAATATTTTCCAGTCAGGTGAGCTGCCCATGTTGCAGTTGGCGTAGAACTCGGAGCAACTACTATTCTAGGTTCGCTTATAATTTTTCCAAGAATCAGCGATCCATTAGAAATTGCTTTTACAACTGGAAGTCCTTGAGTTTCAACATAAGAGTTTCCACTATCAACTGACGGCACAACCCATGCATCCTTTACAAGAGGACTAGCAAAAGTGATTCCTTTGTCATAATACCCATCTTGCCCGTGCACAACACTAGTAACTGTAGAAATTCCTTCATACAGAATGCACGTTAATTTCACGCCACCCTGATCTACTCCTGCAATTGACGATACTGCCATATTATCTCATCCTCCCAGTTGCATATCTAAGTTCTCGATTAATTTCAAGTGGATCTTCTTCTTCATCAGCCACTTTTTTGTTTGTAAACTCATCACCTTCTTCAGGAGTTTCTGTCCCGCGCGAAACATCAAGTAATTTGTTTAAAAATGCTACTTTATTTTCTTCATACTCTTTCCTAAGAACAGGTTCTTCTTTTTCAGCTAGCCATCCCTGTGGGATTTTAGATTTTAATGCAACCCATTCTGCAGTTGCAGCACTTTCTTCGTATGCTGCTAAACTTTCTTTATACATCAACAAATTTTCTTCTAATTCTTTAATTGTGTTGTTTTTGTTTTCAATTTCTGTATTTTCCATTTTTTTTTCCTCATTTAAATGCGCTTCTAAATGTTTTTTTACATTTTCAGCATTGTTTCCAAGATTCATAGGCGTTCCAACTCTAGCCCCGCCAACAGCTGCTAATGCAGCACGCACACAATTCGGGACCAAATCCCCTGCAACATTGTGGTGTGGTAGTTTTAATCCACTGAAATTTCCAGTTCCATCATCATACGCAAACCGTTTTCTAATTTCAGACATTAGCATATCTCCAAAATCTTTTTCAGTCAGCATACATTGGCCACTAGTTTTCACAATTTTTTTGCTGGCTGGATTCGGTGGAACACTAGGAGACGTTGCATTTTCAACTGAAACATGAGAATCTGGAGGTTCGTTTTTAGTTGGTGTTACAAAATTTTTTATAGTTTCAATTGCAGATTCAACTGCACTTTTCTTTGTTTCCTTATTTAGAAGCATTGCACCAAGATCACGCGGCTGGTTTTTTTCGTCCTGCAGAAAAACCAAAACGTGGTTTGGAGTAACATTACCTAAAATTTTCCCAGTATCTTTATCAAATTTTCCATGGTGTGCTACAGACAGTGAAAGTTTACCTTCATTATACATTTTTTCAATTTCAGGAGCAGAAAAAAGAATCTTTGAAACAAGTCTCGGTTGTCCTGAAGTTTCTACTTTCGTATTTGACAATTTCCCACAGATGCGGCCGTTAATTTTTTCAAGTGCACTTTCTACATTTTTTTCTAGCAACTCTAGATCAGGATGTTTTTCTGCAAAAACTAGTGGTACAGCATCCCATGCAGTTTCTGTGCCTTGAAAATTCTCAATCCCGTTATAAATTTTGGTTCCATCATATTCCAGCCACCGATTCAAAGTTAAAAGCACAGAATCGTGTTCTGGTAATATTTCAACAACATTTCCAAAAAGAGCGTTTTCCATTATAACTAGACTATGCAATACTACTATAAAAAGATTTGTTATTTTTATATTCCAAGCTCTTCGAACAAAGTATTCGCTTCTGGAGACACAAGATCATCACGACCCATTTTATACAGCGCATAATTATCAGCAAACCATTCTTTTGCGTTTTTTTCACCATACTTTGTTGCGGGAACAGTATGATCCTTATCTCTAGCGTCTTTAATTCTGTCCTCAAGTGGTGGACTTAAATAATCTATATCCTCCCTTACATCATACAGTTGATGGATATGATGCCCCATTTCATGATAAATCAGCGCTTTTGCGCGATCTTCTGGACTCGCAAAATATTCACCAGAATTAAATGGTCTGTCCTCTTCTGGATCACCACGCTTCCAGTTACTGGGTATTATTTCTTCACCATTAAGAAGCTCCAAATCCAATTTTTTAAGGTAATCTTCAGTCAGAGATAAAATACCGTCTCCCATTGAACCATGTATTCCATCGCGATACTCTTGTATCATCCCCCGCAGAAAAGGAATATCCAATGGATCAAGTAAACCATTTTTAATTTCTAGTAATGTGTCTGCTATGAGTTGAACAAATTCATCTGACAAATCTTTAGAATCAAACATATCCCATCTTCCAATTTGAGAGTGATTACGGGCATTCCAAAACCGAATCAAATTCGGGTATCTATGTTCATCTTTTTTTCCAAGATCAGAAATTTTTTTCTTTAAATCTTCTCTAGATTCCCGTTTTTTCTTTTCTCTAGATTCCCGTTTTTTCTTTTTTCCTTTTACTATTGCAGGAACTATAGTACACCTGCATCTAGGATGAATCGGGCAATTAGGTGCATCGTCAATTGGAAAAATTTGACCATCTAGTGGTGCACAAGTTTTGCATGGCCATGGATCGTCGGAAACAGTAACCCATTCAACATCTTTCACACCCCGAACTTTATACCGAAACTTTGCAGCTTCATTAACTGCATTCATTATTTCAGTTTGAATAATTGTAATTGCTCTGTGTCTACTAATTCCAAACTGCTTAATCAGCGCATCCTGCATATCTCCGAAACTGCTTTCGTTTAGAACTCCATCAGCAACCAGTTGATTTATTTTATTACTGAGGTCTGCACCCATTCCAGAAAACTCGGTATCTGAATTCTGAATCAGCAGTTGTAACGTTTCCCAATGGTCTGCACGTTCTTCGTAGGTTCCGCCAAGTTGAATCTCAGCAAACTCGCCTCCAGCTCTAGATGCTGTTGGAATTGCAGTTGCCGTAACTTTTTTGAAGTCTTTGTCAGACGCTTTTATTTTTGATGTTATTGCTGGAGCTAGTTTCAGTGCACCCGAATGTATATTTTGAAAAGTTTCTGATGTTTTATTTCGAAATACTATTTTAACAGTTTTTAGAATTTCAGATTCTAATTTTTCAAAAATTTTATTTATTTCGGCTTCAGCTTCTTTTATAATCCAAAGCGAATGAGTTGGATCTTTTCTAGTTTCGCGAGATAGCTCAAAACGCATCAGATAATACCTTTTGAACAAATTTCTGCTGCTGTTTTTTGTTTATGATTGCGTATGGATCGATTGGATGGATAAATTTGTTCATGATATCTGCTTTTTCAGCTGCAGAAATACTAGTGCCTGGTTTAATCATTTCGTTTCCTTCATCTCCTTCTAGCAGTTCTAGGTGTAAATAACTTCTGAATTCATTTGCTGTGATTCCGCCGTATTTCGCACCAAGTTCAGCAGCTTTTAAATTATATTCTTTATCTTCTACTGTAGGTGCAGGGATATCGACTACAATTTTATGGTTAGCATACCCATTATATTCAAGATACGGCTGTAATAATTGCTCAGATGACTGTTCTAGCCACCTGTGCTGCCCCTTTATAAAAGACATATACAATTGATACTCAGAACTAGAAGACCCGCCAATTATTTGAGATCCTTCTTTCAAAATTGAACTAATCGGTGAAAAGAAATATTTTATTAGCGTTGTCAGAGAACTGATTGTATCCAAAGCTGTTCCAGTTGGCCCATCTCCAAGAGAAACAACCTCCATGTTTTCCCTAAGCTGATATCTATTAGTTGCTGACTCGTTATTCAAAATCGCTTGTGCATATTGTTTGTCGTTTCCTTTTGGATTTATCACTCGAATATAATGAATTCCACCAGTTCCAAAAATATTTACTTGTGCAAGATTTTTCTGCCATGCAAATGACAGCGCAGAAATAATTGGAATTAAAGGCAAAATAAACGGTGTTCCACCTATTTCAGTTGAAATTGGATCTGTTTGCACATCTATGTTATGCAATTGTTGTATTTCTCCATCACTATTTGTTTGCCAGTATTCAGTTTCTCCGTTATTATAACAAATCCCTGGTAAAATTCTATTTGCTACTGTTGTGCTGGTTGCATTTGCAGAAAATGTCTCAGGTGGTAGGCGTCTAATTTTTTCAAGCTGATATTCTGATTCGATTTGTTTCCACACGGGATTTACAATCGAGATTCCCCATGAAATAACATCTCGCCATCTCATCTGAAGAAAAGTATTAAAATCTAACCGTTTTAAAAGCGTTTCTAACTTTTCTGTTAGATCTGGATCGGGTTCATTAGTTTTCGCATTAACTCCAGTAACAACTACAGCTTCCTGAAAAATCACTCTTTGCATATTATTAATTCCGCCGCAAATGTACTGGTTTTCAAGCTGTTTACTGATAAGCGCTGCGTTAATTTCAGGAGCAGTAAACACAGGCGCGCCTGAAATACTGGATACCCATATATCTCCTTCGTCTAATTGTAAATTTTTCTGCAGATTTTTTGTTTTTTTTGCCATTATATCCCTAAAATTTCTGGTATTGAAATACGTTTTGTAAAAGCCTCATTAATTGTTGGTTCGTAACTACTTCTTTTAGTTTTCGCAATTTCAGAAAACGCACCTGAGCACGCATCTACAATATCATCATGAGAGCCTGCAGGAAACAAACCAAGTTCTTCTAGGAACGTTTTATTCCAGTGCGCTCTTTGCAGTTTTACATTTCCAGCTTCAGCAAAACTAGAAAATGGATTAGCTCTTACAATTTTTGAACCAGTAGCCCTAATGCCTTTTGCATCGTAGCCTATAAGCTCAGACACAAAATAAGACGTAACAAATTTTCCTGAAGCGCCGCCTTCTTCTTCCCATCGAATTTTCACATCTGGTCCATCTAATTCAGCAGTCTGAAACATTATTGTTTCTACTGTGCCTGGTGTTCCTTGAAATCGCTGAACATCAATCACATAAACAACATCTCGATAAACCCCAAGAAGCGCACCAACTGTCCAGTCTCCAGCATTAGACGTCGCTGCCATATCCCAAAACCGAACTTTTTCGCTTTCTGCAGGAGTTGCATCTACAATTTCAAACCATTCACGTTTGAATTTGTTTCCACTTTCTGCTACGTTCCAATTTCCATTCAAGAGTTGTTCACGGGTTACTGGGTCTAATTTTGATAGCGCTCGAACATATTCATCTCTGTCTAAGTGCGGATTGTCTTTAAGAGACGCGGGATAAAAAACCCGATCTCCGTCAATAAATCGATCTTTCACCCACTGGTGGCCTCGCCCTCCTGGGTTTCCTGCACACCTCATTCTAATAGGAATTATAGATCCAGCCAATCTTCTAAGTCTAGAGTACAAATATAAATAATCATTTTCAAGAAATTGAGTAACTTCATCAAAACAAATACACTGAAAAGCAGCACCTTGATACCTGTATTTATCGTTTGCAGTATCTAGGTACCCAAACGTAAGAGTAGCACCCGATGGAAACTTCCACGTTTTTTCGCTTGCTATCCATACAGCGTTTGTTCCAACAAGCCATTTGTGCGCCCGATCCATAATTGCATCCGGCAATGATAGATCTGGATATGTTCTTCTTAGAACAAGTGCTGAATAATTAGGAATGTTGACATACTGAAGCGCTGTCATTAAAAGAGATGAACTTTTGCCGCCACCTGCAGCACCTCCGTACAGCGCTTCTTCTGAAAGTTCTAACAGAAATTGTGCTTGTTTTTCGGTTGGTTCCTGAGGGATATATTCATTTTCCAGAATCGTCAGCTGGAACAGTTCCCGAGGGAGAAAACAAATGGTCATATTTTTTCATCCTAGCTTCAATATCAATCACAATAAATTTTCCTTCAGGCGTTGAAATCTCGGTGTTTTTCTGATCTTTTTGATCAAGATATTGTTTCCCTAACCATATCAACATTGTCGGATTACCGCCTTCAGCAGATTTGTATTGCATTCTACGAACAGACGCGCGTCCAATTTCTAATCCCTTTTGATGTATCCGCAAAAATTTTTGATCATGCTCCAGTGTTGACAAAGATACGCCGATCACTGCAGCAATTTCAGCCTGAGTACAAAGAATAGATGAAAGTTTCTCTGTCTGTTCATAATCTATTTCTATCCGCGGCCTACCAACAGGATTAGGTATTATTTCTATTTTTTCTGCCATTTTTTCACTTGCCTTTTAAGCCATTCGTTTTCTGGATCTATTTTTTGGCATTGTTCTAATACATCGCTTGACTTTTGAAGTTGTCCTGTGTTTTTATATGCAACAAATAAATTTCCAAGTGTATTAAATTCAATGTTTTTTACATCATTAAAAATATAATTTGTAGGCAAAACATTTAGCGATATTTCAAACCACCAAATAGCATTTTTGTAGTTTCTATAAACCATTTCAATTTGACCAAGCATATTATAAAAAGGCATAAAATTTAAATCTAATCCAATTCCTTCTAGGCAATATTTTTTTGCATCCTTAAAATCCTGCAGCATTACTGCTGCTCTTGCCATTCCAAGGAGCGCTTCACATTTTTCAGTAACTACATCTGAAACTTCAAGATATCGTTGAAATGAAATAATAGCATCAGCATATCGTTCGTTATCGTTACATTCCCGTGCGTGATAAAAAAGAGATCTAGAATAATCTGCAATTACTGAATCTAATATTCTAATATTTCTGCCTGGATCGATAATATTTTTTGCTCTAACATGATGAATCACAGCGCCAAGATTTAATATTTGAGGTTTTTCAACTGAAAACTGTAAAACTTCGTGGACTTTAAAATGATATTTCGCAGTTTTCCGATTATAACATCGGATTGAAGGAACAAATGATTTTTCAGACGTTTTCACAATAAATTTCACAGCATCAAAATTATCGATTCCATTTTTTAATGACTTTTCATATCCAGCCTCTAATTCATCATCTGCGTCTAAAACTAATATATTATCGTATTTTGCTTTATTTGCTACTAGATTCCGCGCATACGAAAAATCATCAATCCAATCAAAATAACTAACACGTTTTGTATATTGCAATGCAATTTCTAGTGTGTTGTCTTTTGTCCTGGAATCAATACAAACAACAATTTCATCAGCATAACTACCAACAGATGCAAGTAATTTTTCTAATGTTTCTGCTCCATCTCTCACAATTATACAAGCAGAAATTTTTCCCTGCGTCATTTTTTAACACCTTCAACAATTTCTACTCTATCCCACGTCGTGTGAATTGATATACAGTGCGATAGCATCAAAACCAATCTTTTTTCGTCACACGTTTTCACAGTCCCAACTTCTCCAAAAAAACAATATAACATAGATTGTTCTGGTGGCAAAAATACTGCTTTCATTCCAAAAAAAGTAAAATTTCTTTAGGGTTCTATCCTTGTCTGCTGGATCCAGAAACAACCCCGTTTTTCACATCGTACCAGGTGTTTTCTGAAATTTCAATTCTGTAATTTCTAATTCTGCCTTTTGTAGCAGCTGTTACCTGTTCTTTTATCCTTGCGGCTTCTTTTGGAGATGCGTTATCAAGAATATTTTTCAGCAATTCTCCTTCTAATGGATGATACGTTGCATTATACATTTTTCATTCTCCTTCTTTTCTAATAGAAATTTTCCAAACAATCCAATGATATCCAGTTTTCAGTAATTTATCAAGAATGGCAATTACTGCACCTGATACTGCCAGTTGTGTTTCAATACTCATCTGAGACACTGGAAGTTGATATACACAAAAAGCAAGTCCAACTACAGCACCTAGTACTGCAGTTGCTGCCATTTTTGTATAATCAAATTTTGCATCTGGTTTAGTTGGATCAGTATATTTCGTACTGTACCAAATAAGCGAATACAGAATCCCAGCTACAATCGCCGTGAAAAACGGCTCGTAATTTATAGGCTCAATCATTTTCGTTCTCCATAGTTTTATTAGCAGTTATATTTTCAGCTGCTACGTCTTCAACATCTATATCCCACAGCCATGAAACTACAGCGTCTAATGTTTTGTTTTCATGACTATATACGCGTATCATATCGTCTCTCATATATTCATAATTTAGAATAGTCTCAGACTTATTAACCCCAGCTGAAAAATGTCCTGCAGCATCAAGAAACATCATTCCTAATGGAGTTTCTGCTTCTGCAGATATTGCAACTGCTTTATTATCGTACTGAGTTTCACTCTGGTACCTGGTTCCAGCACCAGTTCCAATCATTCCAGCTCTTGCAACTGCGTTTTGTGTTTCTGGATATCTGCCTTCATCTGCATAATCAGCCAGTTCAATATTCCCAGTCTCGCAAATAGATTCTGGAATATTTACTTGAGTTGAAAACATCCCAACTGAGTCAGCCGTCATCATAGTCCCTGTAGTTTCTGCAATCACTGTATTTTTTTCAGCGCGTGATCTCTTCATTGAAGTTGTTTTTTCAACTGCAGATCTGCCTGAAGCAATTATAGAACTGGTACTGCTGGCAGACTGATAACTATCAAACTCTCTAGAAATAAATCCATCATGCAATGGATTTGCAGTTTCCCATGATCCAGATGACTTTATAATTATTGTTCCGCCGTTTGCTTTTACGGTTGACTCAATATCTGCGCGTGTTGGCATCGCAAAAAACTGCGTGATAAAAACAACACACAAAACCATTAACACAATTATTGTTATTACTTTTTGAACAGACATACTTTTTTTACTCTTTGCAAAATTGTAATTAATGAGGTTTTATATTTTTGCATTTTTGATTTTATCGGTGAAAATTCATATTCTGATTCTAGTATTGATTTTTTCTCCATACTTCACATTCTGTTGTTATACTACAAAAACGTTTCCGTTTTTAATATATCAACAGAATCACCAACACAAACCAAAAATTTCAAATCACATGAATATTTTATTTTTCCTTCTTTTGCAAGTTTTATAAATTCTTGTTTTTTTTCACTGTCGAACATTTCGATATATTTATTCATTCGCCTCTTTGTTAAGTCTGGAGCAGTTGAATTTGTTTCTTCATCTATTTCAAGCGTAACATTAGCAGATCCAGCATCAATTGCCATTTTTAACATTTCCAAAACAAATCCTTCTGTTTTTTTATCCATCGTTTTCACCTTAAGTTCGTGGCAAAATAATAATATCAAATTTATATATTATACAATTTTCTAACAATGATAATAACAGTATTGTACCTCTAGGCAATCCTTTCAGGCGTTTTGCTTGTGACTCTGAGACCAAACTCCTGATTTTAGAATTATGCCTGGCAACAACCATCCAACCATCTGATTGAATTTCCCAAAAAAACGTTATAAACTGTGGATAGAAATCTGTTCTGTTTTGTGTTATAGAAATTTTTTCCAATTTTGTTAGTTTGCTATCATTTTCACTAAAAACAACACATTCATTTAGAAAATTATCAAAATCAAATTCACAATCTTCTATATCAAAATCTGTTGTTTTTAGCAACCCAAATCTATCAACATGCTCTATTCGTATAGAATTAGATTTTTGTTGAATTACAATTCCAATCTGTTCACACATTTCCAGTTTCCCCTTTTATTTTTTCAAGACACCGTTTTTTCCTTCTTTTTTCTGCAATTTCTTCTTTATGCCTATCATAATATGATCTTTGTAGCTCAATCTTCTGTCTTTGGTGCTCAGCATAATATGCTCTTTGTTTTTGTTTTTCTTTTTCTATTCTGATTTTTCCATTTTTGATTTCAAGAATTTTTATTGCGTCTTTTATTTTTACGGTTTTTACCACGCCGTTTTCATTTATTACTAATTTCATTTAAATCACCGGGTTTGCAATTTTTCAGCCAAAAGTTTCTAATCAATATATATTTAACAGTCATTTTTCATCTCGCTTTTCATATATGTTTCCAATTATTCTCCCAGATTTTAAAACGTCTCCTTCATATATTTCATTTCCGGTTTTATCAATCCCAACACATTGCATTATTTTTATTTGATTTAAAAAATATGGATTTTGACTCCATTTCAACCAATCTGTAATTGGTTGCTGATCTGAAACAAACAGTATCCAACCATTTTCAGAATCTCCAGACTTGATAAATTGAAAGTTTTTGTGCATTACTTTTTTTTGTTCATCCCAAGCTCGAAATTTTTTGTCTGTTTCATAATCTATTATTTCAGTCATTTTTTTCTTCTTCCTGCGCAGCAAA
>CAYZDR010000012.1:1766-8535 GCA_964477425.1 uncultured Candidatus Saccharibacteria bacterium | reverse complement strand
GTCTGTTTCATAATCTATTATTTCAGTCATTTTTTTCTTCTTCCTGCGCAGCAAATTTTGCAAGTCGATAAGAACCTTGTTCAAGAACGTCAATTTTTTCAGCAACATCTAGCAATGCATGCGCAACGCTTCGAATCTCGGAGGTAGTTTCACTATTCCAACCATTCGCTATTTTTTGTAATAATGCAACATTTAACCCTATTTCACAGCCAAGAGTTTCTGATAGTGTTTCTAAATTTAATTTTGCAACACTTTTTAAGCAGATTGGTCCTAACCATTCGAAAGTTTTTTTGTCTTCTGGATACGCGTCAATTGCCATCTCCAAAACCGACTTCATTTACTCACCATCAAACGAATACGGCCTATCGCACCAGAATTCTTTCCCGCAATCTTCACATTCGCAAAGAACACTAGCATCCTCAAATCTCTTCATTATAACGTTATCAGATTTACAATATATGCATTCTAACATTTTGCTTTCACACCATTTTTTATTGCAGTTTTTATCGCGGAAACTCCTCCAGCAATAACAACATTTTCTATTAGTGCTTCTGTGTGTAGTCTGTCAGCAATTTTTTCAATTTTTCTTTCAGACATATAAAATTCTGCAATATATCCAATAATTTCCTGAAAATATTGTTCTGCTGTCTGTATCCCGTATGGGGGTTCTAACATCACAAAAACATCCTCAGGATAAACCCGTATCCTGGTGGACAATTTCGTTAATTTATGTTCTCCGGCCTTTGAAAAGACAACATGCCATTCTTTGTTTAAATACACAAGCAATGAATTTTTTTCAATTTCTTTTATTTCAGGCATTATTTTTTCAACACAATCGTTCAAATACATAGAATCGATTCCATTTACTAGTGGAATATATGTACTTGTTGCATAATCCGCAACATCTGCTAATTTTTGCATTTTTGAAACCATTTCTATTTTGACGGCTTCGTTTTTCCAGTCAATTACCAGATATACTGGAGTTGCTGTCTTAGGAAAGAATTGGTCTTCTTGGATAAGCGCTGTTTTTATTGTGTAATTTAGCGTTTTATTCTTCATTTTCTCACAAAATGATCTAACCCTAATTCAATTAATCTCTCAATAAACCCTTCTTTTTTATATTCCCTGGGTTTTGCGCCATCTACACGATCTAGGATATCAGCAGATATCCTAATCAATTTCTTTGTCTTTTGCATGAGTATACATTTGTTTTGTATATATTTAATACCACTGTTTTGCAACAACAAATAATTATGATAATTATGGAATCAGATTTTTCCATAATAACAGAACCCATTTCTAGCTTAGATTTTTGTTTCGGCTCTTTTTTTTCTTTCTTTTTATTATAATAATTAATTATATTATGTGTGTGTGTGTGTGTGTGTGTGTTTTTACGCCACGCGAGGGGCGTTTTCGCGGTTTTTACACTTTTCATAATTCCATAATTCCATAATTATTTATTGGCTGGAAAACCCCCAGATTTTAAAATAGTGCCCAAATATTGGTTTAAAATTATGGAAAAATATGGAACTCTCATTCCATAATTATTTCAGGAGAAACCCACGCCATTCTTGGTCTGCCGGCTCCCTTGTGGTTAATTGCAGCAAATTCAATTCCATGGGATTCCTGCAGGACTACCATTACTGCATCGAATCCTTTTGTATCTAGAGATCTAACAAGCCCTGATTTTTTGTACAGCTCTCTGTTTGTAGCACCCCGAATTCCTGACGCCTGAACAATATTCAGCACTTCTTTGCAAATGCCTTCAAAGTCTGAATTACTAACAACAGTTTTCACACGTTCTGTAGTCATCAAAAAATGTTTCGAACAATATTTTATCGCCCATCTTAGATGTTCCGGCTGAATAACATCAGAACTACAAGAACACGCAATTATCAAAGAAATTCTTTGTGCAATTTCTTTCGTTTTCCCCCATAGTTCAGCAATCCCAAAAACATCTAGACCATTTTGAATTTTTATAATTTCTAGCTCGTATGTTTCCAGCATCTGCCTGCAGTCAGGATGAAATTTTACCATGTGTGGTTCAGGTGGATCGATATATGCGCTAATGTTTCCACTGGTTCCGGTTTTTTTTTCAACTGCAGCACACCATTTCAGCAAATCTGGGTGTGGTGATATATCAGTATCAATCCATCTGCTGATTTGTCGATCTGCATTAGATTCAACGATAATGAATCTAGGCAAATACCCAGAAGAAATAGAATCTGTATTAATCACCTTATAGAGTGTTGATGGTGTAGAAATTCCAAAAATGGTAATTCCCGGGCGATCAATTGTAATTCCAGTGTCTTCAAGATCTTGTCTTTTTCCAGACAAATTAGAATACGCATCAGATGACAAAAACCCGTCTTGCCGGCCGAATGCTTCCATCAGCATAGTATATGCAGCATCCTTTTGAGAATTTTTTGACGCCATTGCGTGCTGCAATTGCTTTCCCATTTCATCCTGAATACAAATATGCCTGGGTTTCGTTCTCAGAGTGGAAATTATAGCTCCAGCAGAAGTATAGCCCGGTGGTCCAATTAGAGACATACATTGTTCTCCTGACAGCCTGAGAACTGTCTCCAGCACAGTCTTTGAATGTTCCTTTCCGGTGCTACTTTTTCCAACGATCAAAAAATATAGTCCAGTATAATTATTCTGACAAGATCTCCAGTTCCTGGAAAGACAAATTGACCCTAACGCAAGAGCACATGCAATAGCATAATCAATCTGAGGTTTTCGCGCTGTTTCTTGATAATAATCTACTGCATATTGCAACACACCCGGGATTTTTGATATTTCATTATCAACTTGTTTTTTGGTCCCGTTTTTTAAAAACGTTTCAGATATAGATTTACCATGCGCAATAGCATCTGGATCGTACTCTATATGTTTTATATTCAATAGTTTTGCCGCAGCTTTTACAGCGCTGTTAATATTTCCAGCATGCTCAAAAATCATGAACAAATCAAATGCATCATGAGTATGCGAACAGCTTAATGGATCTGAAGCATGATGAGAAAACACAGTATTGTCTGGAAAAACAATTACTCCAGCAATTCCCGAACTGGAGTTAGGGCTAAGATAACGACCAGATGGCTTTTTAACATAGCCATTTCGTAATAAAATATCTCTGACATCAATAATAGAATTATATTTTTCTATTATATTATCCTGTTTTTTGTGGTGTTTTTTCTTTTTTTCAATCGGTGGTTTTTCAATTTCAGGCGCCCACGGACAAGCTTCCTGCAGTTGTTTTTCAAAAAAACTCCAGTTACTCCAAATCGCTATAATCTCTTTTGGAAGATCTGGGATTCCAGCATCTGGATGTCTAGCCCATGAATACGGCATTTTTGTATCTGGATGAATAGACGGTGGTAAAACATCCTGGATTTTTCCACATCTCAATTCAAAAACAGTTATATTTCTATCTTTTTGTGTTTTCCCCGGCCATTCTAGTTTGTGATATTTCAAAGCAATTTCAACAGGCGCACGAAACAGCGCTTTGTCCCTACCTGTTCTGCCAACAATACGCGGTGCGTCTTCTAATAGCAAATCATAATCTAATCCAAGAACATAAAAAACGTGTCTGCTGTATTCTTCATGATCAATATCAATAGATACAATCCCAGAATACTCCAGCAGCAGCCCCATATTATTATCTGGTGAATTTTTCCAAACCTTAGCCTTTTCTATTGTGTCTATAGCATTTTCTTTTTTGTTCCAGCCTGGATCATTTCTACTGTCCCCTTTGCTCTTTGGAGGCAGACGAACTAGAGACCAGCCGAATTTTTCAATATATTCACACGCTGAATCATACACATTTATTCGTCTCCATTATATTCATCGCCTCCTTTTACTATTGTTCTGTGCCGATCTTTCAATTCCTGTTTTTTTGCCGCGTTCCAGCCCGCGACATCCTGAAGATATCCAGTGATTCTACTAATTTGTGCAACGTCGTGTGTGCCACATTCAGGACAAACTGCTTCACCGCATAATGGGCAATAATCAATCATCTGCATAACATCATGCCCGCAATGACAATTGTCTAAAGGGCACATTTTCGAAAGTTTTTCACTACCACATTGAGGACAAACAGGCATGTCAAAAACCAACAAACAATCATGACATTTATATCGCAGCAATTCTTCAGGCACTTCATCTATGGATTTATATTTTTTTGCGAGTTTCAATTGCTCATGACTCCAGTTCATCTGTACTCCTCAAGATAATCTGACAACATTTTCACGGTCCTGTATTGCACTTTTTCTTGATTTTTATTCGCAATGTTCCAAACTGCAGGGTAACTGATTCCAGTAACAACACTGACTTTTTTTAAATTTCTGTCTTTCAGCCGTTTTTTTATCTGCTCTAACGTAAGCATACTAACACATTGATTTTTATACCATTTAATATGTGCGTAACAAATTATTTATATGCAAAAAACAAATCTATATGCAAGGCATTACGTTGCCTTATGAATAGAAAAATGAAAAATAAACCAAACAACAAACAAGAGATAAAAAATGGCTATTGATTTATCAGCAATTGCAGCTGGAAAAAACAAACCAGCTAGAATTATTATTTACGGCCCAGAAGGAATTGGAAAAACTACATTTGCAACCCAGACACCAACCCCGGTGTTCCTTCAGGCAGAAGATGGGCTAACAAACGAATCGGTTCCACGTTTTCCAATAAATGGAACAATTCAAAAGTTTGATGATCTGTTGCAAATTCTTGCAAGTCTAGGCTCAGAATCCCATAATTTCAAAACTGTTGTGGTTGAATCACTAGACTGGATAGAGCCTTTGGTCTGGTCCGCAACGTGTAAACGCCTGGGAGTTCAGACTATTGAAAGTCCTGGGTATGGGAAAGGCTATGTTGAAGCCGACACAGAATGGAGAAAACTTTTCGCGTATGTCAGTGCACTGAGAGATCTGGGAATGACAATTATCATGAGTGCACATTCTACTGTTATTAAGGTAGAAGATCCAATTCACCCACCATACGACATGTTTACGTTGAAACTGCATAAACGTGCAGCCGGACTTGCCAAAGAGTTTTCTGATATAATTGGTTTTTGCAACATCGAAACATTTCTGAAATCTGATGATATTGGCTTTGGAACAAAAAAAAGCCGAGCAATAAGCACAGGTAACCGAGTAATGTATCTGACTAACAGTCCTGCATACGTTGCAAAAAACAGATATGGCATGCCTGATGTATTGCCATTGCTTTGGAATGAAATTGAAACATATTTACCGTGCAAAAACGAACCATTACAAAAACAAACAATAAAAGGAGAATAAAATGGCAATCATAAATTTTGACGCAAATGAATTTGAACCGTATTCAGACTTTGCAACCCTTCCAATCGGAGAATATATTGCGGTTATTGCCGCAAGCGAAATGAAAGAAACAAAATCTGGTTCTGGTCAATACCTAGAATTAGTTTTTGATATTATTGAAGGCGAGCACACTGGTAGGAAACTATGGGAAAGGCTCAACTTAGTTAATACAAATGTTATGACTCAGGAAATCGCGCAAAAAACGTTGTCTAGTATTTGCCGCGCAATAAATGTAATGAACCCTAAAATGTCTGAGGAGTTACATGATATTCCAGTCTGTGTGAAAGTAGGGATTCAACCGGCAAAAGACGGTTACGACGAAAGAAATGTAATCAAGGGCTATAAACCAGCAACCACAACAGATCCAGCATCCACAACAGCAGATCCGGCGCCACCAAACGCACCATGGGATCCTATCTACAAAAAAGAGTAATTTTTTGGGATGATATAATGGCAATATTACCTCATTCTAAAACAACATCAGACAAAATTTTTTCACACTATAAAGAGTCTTCTGATGATCACAGGCGCCCGCATCTAGGTGCGTCTATCATTGGAAAAAAATGTTCCCGTGAATTGTGGTATACATTTCATTGGGCAATAACTCCAGACATACCCGGAAGAATTTATCGGTTGTTTGAAACAGGAAAAATAGAAGAAAATAGAATAATTCAAAACCTCCGGGATATTGGTATTGATATTCAAGCAGAAAAAAATGGTGAACAAATATCGTTTTCGCTTTTCGGAGGACATTTTTCTGGTTCTCTAGATGGAATAGCATCTGGATTTACAGAAGCTCCAAAATCCAAACATGTTTTAGAAGTCAAAACAGCAAATGGCAAACATTTTAAAAATCTAAAAAAACACGGAATAAAGATCAGCAAACCTGATCATTATGCTCAATGCTGCATGTACATGTATGCTCTAAACATTGATAAAACGTATTACATTTGCGTAAATAAAAACACAGATGAAATCTACCAAGAGCGCTTTCCAAAAGATCCTAAGTATGCAAAAAAACTAATTGAAAAAGCAGAAAAAATAATTTTCACAGATGGTCTTATCCCAGAAAAATCAGAATCTTATGAGTGCAACTGGTGCAATTACAAAGAAATCTGCGCTGGAAATACACCTGCTGACGTAAACTGCAGAACGTGTGCACACAGCACCGCAGAAGCTAGTGGGATTTGGTCCTGCAAGCGCAAAAGAAAAATTAATCTTATCAACCAAAAAAGCGCATGTGAAAACCATGTTTTCAGTCCTAGGTTTGTTCCACTTCACCCAATAAACGCAGATC
Source organism: uncultured Candidatus Saccharibacteria bacterium (assembly GCA_964477425.1). Taxonomy (GTDB): domain Bacteria; phylum Patescibacteriota; class Minisyncoccia; order CAYZDR01; family CAYZDR01; genus CAYZDR01. The sequence continues at coordinate 1,887 of CAYZDR010000012.1, read as the reverse complement.
CTGGTGCTGGATGGATAGAATATGAAGGAAACATTATAAACGGCCCTGGATTCATTGCTAGCAATGCACTGTGGGAAGCTCTCAATGTATGAAACTATACATTGGTGTATAAATATGTACA
>CAYZDR010000012.1:0-1666 GCA_964477425.1 uncultured Candidatus Saccharibacteria bacterium | reverse complement strand
ATTTTAATTTGAACAATGAACAAACAACAATTATAGAATTTTGAATATGACAATGAAATTACGAAACTATCAACAAATTGCAATCACCAAAATATATTCATACTGGCAAAACATTGGTAAAAGGCCTGTGGTTGTTGCACCAATGGGTTCTGGAAAATCTGCAATAATAGCCGGATTCTGTGAACAAACTACCAAAGTTTGGCCGGATACAAGGATATTAATTATCACCGACTCAAAAGAAATTGTATTTCAAAACGAACGTGAACTAAAAAAGTATTGGTCGGATGCGCCAACAGGAGTATATTCAGCTGGATTACATCGTCGTGAAAAAAACACACAAATTGTTTTCGCTGGGATTCAATCAATTTACAAAAGAATTTTTGAATTTTCCCCGTCTTTTTCTGTTGTTTGTATCGATGAGGCACACATGGTATCTCAAAAAAACACTAGCATGTATCAGCAATTACTTAGAGACGCATGCGTTGCAAATCCAAACTGCCATTTTTTTGGAACTACTGGAACACCGTTCCGATTAGATCAGGGTTTTTTATGGAACTCTAAAAGTGCGTTTTTTGATGGTTGCGCATATGAAATCAAACTAACTACACTTATCGAACACGGATTTTTATGTCCAATGATCTCAAAAGGAGGCCTAAAAAATATCGATTTAAGAAATGTAAAAATCCAAGGTGGGGAATATAACCAATCAGATCTAGCATATGCAGCAAACGATCCGTGCATAATAAAATTTGCTGTTAACGAAATTGTTGCATGTGGAAAAGACAGAGTTGCGTGGATCGTGTTTTGTGCTGGAATAAAACACGCAAAAAATGTTTTACTGGAGTTGCAATCTCATAATATTTCTGCTGGCCTAGTTACCAGCAAAATGAATAGTAAAGACAGAGATTTAACAATCAATAATTTCAAAACTGGAAAAATTCAAGCAATTGTCAATGTTAATATTCTAACAAAAGGGGTTAATGTTCCGAAATGCGATCTTATTGTACTGCTAACAGCAACAAAAAGCACAGCAAAATATGCACAAATGGCAGGCCGTGGTTTGAGAACATTTCCCGGGAAAAAGAATTGTCTGCTGCTGGACTTTGGAAATAACATAATAACTCACGGTGAGCTTGATAACCTAACTCCTGCACAAAAAGGAACTGGAAACACAACACCACTAAAGCAGTGCCCGGAATGTCGCGCGATCATAAATATATCATATAGAGAGTGCCCGCAATGTGGATATTGTTATCCAGCTCAGGATGAAATCTGTCCAAATCATGGAACAGAAGCATATGATGGTGCGGTTTTATTATCCCAAAACAAACCATTCTGGTGTGATGTTACTGATATTCATTACTCTAGGCATCAAAAATCCGGTAAACCAGACAGCGTAAAAATTACGTTTTTTTCTGGATTGTCAAAACAATATCTGATGTGGCTAGCTCCAGATCATGGTGGATATGCAGCAAAACGGGCAGAAATATATATAACTGCAGCAGAAGGAAAAGCTAAAAATGTGAACGAAATTTTATCGTCATGGTATTCGTGGAAAAAACCAACCCGCATTCAAGTAAAAAAGAATGGCAAATTTTTCAATATCCTGAATATCGATTTTGGAAATATAACCCGCACAAAACAAAAAATGTTGGTATAATGAAAA
>CAYZDR010000011.1:0-21780 GCA_964477425.1 uncultured Candidatus Saccharibacteria bacterium | reverse complement strand
TTAAAAATAAAGAATTATTTAATTTTTCTCTTTTACGGAACCAGATACACAGTGTTATCGGATGTAGCGTAATGACAATGTAGCTATTTCCGATAACTCGTTTTTATGCGACATATCTTCTCAATAACATCCAAAACTTGTATGTTATATGGATTTATGTTAATATCATAGCATAGAAAACTAATTACATTATACCACTATCAAAACAACCATGCAACAATTAGAAATTACGGAAAGAGAACTGAAAATACGAAACTATAGCCCACAAACCATTAAAAGTTATCTTTACGGATTACGAGAATACTTTAATTTCAGGAAAACGGGATTTGAAAAGTTAGACATTGATAATATCAAAAATTTTCTCCTGTTCTGCCAAGAAAAAAATGCATCCCCTCAAAGCCGAAACTTATTTCTTAACGCAATCAAATTCTATTATCGCAATGTAATGAAAAATAATCAGAAAATAGATATCCGTTCAGCAAAAAAAGGCAAATTTATTCCAACAGTAATTTCCAGAAATGAAATTGAAGAAATATTAAAATCTACCCAGAATACAAAACATCGTCTCTTATTAGCACTCACCTATGGAGCCGGCCTCAGAGTCAGTGAAATTATATCTCTACAAATCAAAGATATTGATCTTGATGAATTAGTTGTTTATATAAGACAGGCAAAAGGACAGAAAGACAGAATCAGCGTTTTCCCTGAAAAATTAGTAAATGACATACGAAATTTAATTGCCGGAAAAGTAAATACTGATTTTGTTTTTGCGAGTGAACGTGGTGGAAAATTGACTACACGAACAGCTCAGAAAGTCTTTGAAAATTCTTTGAAAAAAGCTGGTATTAAGAAAAAAGCTACATTTCATAGTTTAAGACATAGTTTCGCAACGCATCTACTTGAAAATGGAACGGACATCAGATATGTGCAAGAATTATTAGGACATCAAAACATCAGGACAACTCAGAGATACACACAGGTGACGAACCCCATGTTGAAAAATATAAAAAGCCCACTATGAAAACCTATCACATCATAACATTCGGTTGCCAAATGAACTTCTCTGACTCTGAACGAATTGAGACAATCTTAAAATCACAAGGACTTTCAAAAATTCCCTCAAAACACCAAGCAGACTTAGTTGTAATTGTTACCTGTGCTGTTCGCCAACATGCAATTGATAGGATTTATGGAAACATAGGGGAAATTATAAAGAAAAATCCTAAAGCAAAAATAATAGTTTCTGGATGCCTTTTGGATTATGACAAGACTAGACTAAAGAAATTTAAAAACACAGAGATTAAGTCACTAACTGATTTTATTAGTCCCGACGCTGACATCAATAAATTCCTCTCCACTCCCCCATCCTATTCACACAAAGATCACGCTTCTGTCCCAATCATGACTGGATGCAACAATTTCTGCTCATATTGTGTTGTCCCATACACCCGCGGGAGAGAATATTCAAGACCCGTTAAAGATATACTCCATGAAATAACCCAGCTGACAAAAAACGGATGCAAAGAAATTTTACTACTAGGACAAAATGTAAATAGCTATCAAGTTAGAAAGTCCATAAAGTCAAAAGTTGAAAGTCCGACGCCTAATTCTTCATTCTTAATTCTTAATTCTTCTTCCGACAAAATCACGTTCCCTGAACTACTAAAACAGATTAACGATATCCCCAATAACTTTAAACTAAGATTCATGACTTCCCATCCTAAAGATATGTCGGATGGGTTGATTGATGCGATTGCGGATCTTGAAAAAGTTGATAAGGAGTTTTTACATTTACCTGTTCAGTCTGGGAATAATGAAATTTTGAAAAAGATGAATAGACAGTATACTGTTGAACATTACAAAGAATTAATAAAAAAAATCAGGGATAAAGTTCCTGATATAAAAATTTCAACTGATGTAATTGTTGGTTTCCCGGGAGAGACAAAAAAACAGTTTGATGATACTCTAAAATTATTCCAAGAGATTGGTTTTTCTAATGCTTATATTTCTTGCTATTCTGTCCGATCTGGAACAGTTGCTGAAAAGATGAATGATAATGTTTTATTGGAAGAGAAAAAAAATAGAGCATCTGTATTACAGCATGCTCTTAATAAGAAATTGTGAGACGGTAAATAACTATCTCAGTAGGGGCGTCAACAGCTATTAGCCAACCCAACTTATTAACAAAAAGTTAATAAAAATCTCACAATTTCTTATATACTTTAATAAAAAAGCAAAGAGGGTTTACGCAATGCTTTTGTATAAACCTCTCTCTATAAAATATAGGACCACGAACGAAACATAAAAAACTAATTTATTCTAATCAATTTCATTAATAAAGTAAAATATCGTGATCCCATTCTTAATCTTATAAGGAACTAATTGTATCAGAGCGTAAAAGCAGTGACTGCTACCTAAACGCTCCGATACTATCTTATTATGTAAGCACTTTTAGCACTTACATATAATATATCAGATTCAAAAAATATGTCAAATTCTAATACTAAAAAACCATTAGTTGTCATTTTAGGGCCTACCGCCAGTGGAAAAACTGGGTGGGCAATGAAATTATGTCAAAAATTCTCTACCCAAGGCGGAGGAGAGATTGTGTCTGCAGACAGTCGTCAGATCTATAGGGGGATGGATATAGGGACGGCGAAGACACGAGAATTAGGAATTAAGAATACAGAATTAAGAATCGACGACGGGATAAATCAGCATTTGGTGGATATTGTTGATCCTGATGAGAGTTTTACTTTGTCTGATTATAAAAAATTGGCAATTGAAAAAATCAACGACATCCATGATCGTGGGAAGGTTCCATTTTTAGTTGGAGGAACAGGATTGTATATTAGTGCAATTGTTGATAATCTTGATATCCCAGAAGTCGCTCCTGATAAAAAATTACGAGCAGAATTAGAAAAGAAAAGTACTCAAGATTTACAAACAGAATTAAAAAATCTAGACCCTATCTCATATGAAAAAATAGATCTTAATAATAGGCGTAGACTAATTCGTGCTATAGAAGTATGTGAAATTACAGGAGAACCTTTTTCATCTCTCCGCAAAAAAGGAGAACCACTTTTTAATGTTTTGCAAATTGGAATCCACACGGATAAAAAAGTTTTAGACGGAAAAATCAACCGTCGGGTTGATGAAATGATAGCGAATGGTTTGGTTGATGAAGTAAAAAAACTGTCCACAAAATACTCCTCAGATTTACCATCAATGAGCGGAATTGGATATGCAGAATTAAATGTACATTTTAATGCACATTTAACTTTGGAACAGGCCATAGACTTAATTAAAGTTCACACTCGACAATATGCGAAGAAACAAATGACATGGTTTAGACGGGATGATCGTATTCGGTGGATTAGTGATTATGATGAAGCCGAGTTGTTGGTTAAAAGGCATCTCTGTAATAATGACACCCACTGTCTGAACTAGGATTAAGGGATTAAAGGATTTTTAGGATTACGTCGTCCGTCGTTACAATCCTGTTCAATCCTTTAATCCTGTGAATCCTAGTTCAGATAGTTATTCGGTCAATCTGTTTTTCAATATCTCCCCCACTTCCCCAGGATTTGCCTTCCCTTTTGATGCTTTCATCGTCTGCCCTACCAAAAACTGCAAGGCATTTTCTTTTCCTTTTTTATAATCTTCTACTGATTTAGGATTATTTTTTATTGCTTCATCAATAAATTTTTCTATTTCTCCTCCACCACTAATCTGTTTCAGATCTTTAGCCTCAACTATTTGAGATGGATCGCCACCTGTTTCAAACATCTCTTTCAAAAGTTCTTGTGCCCCCGAGCTAGAGACTTCTTTTTTTATAATCATTTTAATCAACTCTGCAAAATTTTCTGGAGTAATTTTACATTTTTCTATCTGCATTTTTTCTGCAACTAACATTTTTTGGAGTTCACTTACAATATAATTAGATGCTAGTTTAATTGCTTTTTGGTTAGACTCGCCTTGACTCGTCGACGAGGCAGAACAGCTTTCACTAGCATTCAGCCAAGCATTAAGTTCAGATGCAACATATTCAAAGTAATCTCCCAGTCCTTTATTCTGCACTAAAACACTAATATTTTCCTTTTTCAAATCATACTCTTCTTTATATCTTACTTCTCTCTGCTCAGGTAGTTCTATGATGCCCGCTTTTATATTTTCCAAATCAAAATTGTTTTTAATATCAATAATTGGCAGGTCTGGATCCTTGAGATATCTGTAATCATGCGCATCTTCTTTTTTCCTTTGAGATGTTGTCTTTCCCTTTGCTTCATCCCATCCACGTGTTTCTTGAATAACTTTTTTATCATCTCCTAAAACTTCTTTCTGCCTTTTAATTTCATAATCTATTGCTCTTTCAACTGCCTTGAATGAATTTAGATTTTTCACTTCAACCTTTGTTCCCAACTTCCCAGTCTTGGAGATTGAAACATTTACTTCACATCTCATTTGTCCTTTTTCCATACCAGCATCTGAAACATCAAGATATCGTAAAATCAATCTTAATTTCTGACAAAATTCTTTTGCTTCAATACCAGAGGAAATATCAGCTTCTGTCACTAATTCCATGAGTGGCACACCTGCACGATTATAGTCCACCAATGAAAAATCAGACTCTTTGGAATGTTGTAGTTTCCCTGTATCTTCTTCCAGATGAACATGATTAACTCTAATGCTTTTATCCCCCACCTGTATCTGCCCACCGATCGCAAAAGGAGCTTCCTGAGAAGTAATTTGATAGCCCTTAGGAAGATCTGGATAAAAATAATTTTTTCTATAAAAAAACGCCTGATCAGGTATTTTAGATCCTAGCGCAATTCCTACTTTAATAATTTTTTTCATCGCCTCTTCGTTGGCAACAGGAAGCGTCCCCGGATGTCCCATGCAAATTGGACAAACATTAACATTAGGGGAAACTTCTTTCTCCGTTTCATTTTTACACGCGCAAAACATTTTTGTTTTTGTCTTCAACTCCGCGTGAATTTCTAATCCTATTGTAGAAATATAATCCATAAATATCGTAAATAGCTAATATACTAGATAAACTGACTTCAATGAAGAATTAAGAATTAGGTATTAAGAATTACACGCCATTACTGTATAATTTACTATCAAAAAGAAATTATTACTCTCAAGATTTTACAAAGAATAACGATGAATAATTCCCTTAATTCCTAATTCTTAATACTTGATACTTTTATTCCTACCCCCATAGTAGAACATAATGAAATTGATTTTATAAAAGTTCCTTTATGAGATTCTGGTTTTGCTTTTTTCAATGCTTCAATAAAAGCAGAATAATTTTCTTCTAATTTAGAATTATCAAAAGAAATCTTTCCTAATGGAGCATGTGTACTACCAGAATCATCTGATCTAAATTCTACTTTCCCTGCTTTAATTGCCTTAATAGTATCTTTAATATTATCTGTCACTGTTCCAGATTTTGGACTTGGCATTAACCCCTTAGGCCCTAAAATTTTAGCAATCTTTGCTAATTTAGGCATCATCTCTGAAGTAGCAATAATAGATTCACATGCAATCTTTCCACTTTTTTTAATTTCTTCTATCAGCTCATCTGCTCCTATTATATCTGCTCCACCTTCTTTTGCTTCATCCTGTTTTGTAGAAGTGAACACTGCCACCACTTTTGTTTTCCCAGTTCCATGAGGCAAATCAACAGAAGCTCTAACCTTTTGATCTGGCTTCTTTAAGTCAATTCCTAATCGAACATGTACTTCAACAGATTCATCAAACTTAGCATTCGCATTTTCTTTGATAAGCTTAATAGCATCTTCCACAGATGCAACATCTTCATTAAATTTTCCCCTCAATTCCTGAATTCTTTTTGACATAATTTTTTCATTAAAAATTTGTAGGGGTTCAATATCTTGAACCCGCGTCGCTCGTCACGTCCGTAATTGATCATTGATCATTGTACATTGCTAATTGACTTCTATCCCCATTGATCTCGCAGTCCCTGCAATTATCAACATTGCAGCTTCAATATCATTTGCATTCAAATCTTGCATTTTCGATTCGGCAATTTCTTTCAACTGTTGCTGGGAAATTTTACCAACTTTTTCTTGAGGAACAGTTTTAGCACCCTTCTCAATACCTGCTGCTTTTTTCAGTAATTCTGATGCAGGAGAAGTTTTTAGAATAAAATCAAAAGTTCTATCGTCAAAAACAGAAATTTCTACAGGGATAATATCTCCCATTCTATCTTTAGTAGCATTATTAAACTTTGAACAAAAATCCTGAATATTTAATCCGTGTTGTCCTAATGCTGGACCAACTGGAGGACTTGGTAGAGCCTTCCCAGCAGGAATCTGTAACTTAATAACCGCTTTAGCAACTTTAGCCATACTGTCCTTTCTTAATGGTTTAATGTTTAATCAAGTTTCGTCGGTCTTTTTCGTTATACAATTGAAATCTATAAGAATTAAGAATATAGAATTAAGTATTAAAAGAAAATTGGTTCGCTATTGTCCGTTACAAGAAGTTAAAGATAATATGTAGTCTTTTGCTAGTAATGCATCTTGCGACTAAATAGTAACGGCGTATACTTAATTCTTAATTCTATATTCTTAATACTTTTTATATACTTATAACTTTTTGATCTGCAAAAAGTCCAACTCCACTGGCGTTTCTCTTCCAAATATATTTACCATTACTCTCACTTTACCCTTTGTTTCGTCAACATCATCTACTTTACCTTCTGTATCCTTAAATGGACCATCTGTAATTCTCACATCATCACCTTCGGCAAAATCAATTTTGAATTTAGCATCTTCCTGCCCAATCTTTTGTTGAATAATTTTCATTTCATCTGGAGAAATTGGAACTGGAGTGTTCCCTGATCCAATAAATCCTGTCACACGTGGAGTGTTTCTAACAACATACCACGAAGCATCATCCACTAACATATCAACTAATACATATCCTGGATAAATGTGTTCCTCTATAGTTTTTCTCTTCCCACTCTTAATCTTAATCTTTTTTTCAATAGGAACTAGTACATTAAAAATCTTATCTCCCATGTCCATAGAATCAATTCTCTGTCGTAAATTTCGTGCAACAGCTTCTTCATACCCAACATAAGTATGTAACACATACCAATTCCTTCCAAAATTTGCTGTCTGTTTAGGCATTAGAGTATAAATTTATTGACTAAGAAAGTGAAAATATAATCCCACCCACCAATAAAAGCTGCTGATACTAAACTCAAACCGATTACTACAGCAGTAAAATTAGTCGTCTCTTTTCTAGAAAGCCAAGAAACTTTCTGTAGTTCCCCTTTTGCTTCCTTTAGAAACGTCCATACTATTAAAAATGGTTTTTTCATAATTTTCACCTTTTTTAAAACCCCTTCATGGGGTATTTATTACCCTTACATCTTAACTCAAAACCCAAAAAATGTCAATTTTGGTAAAGAATTAAGAATCTAGAATTAGGAATTAAGAATACCACGTTGTTATCGTATATTTTCTGCTAATAGCAATAATTACTGCATTATTAGCTATTTTCAACGAAAAACAAGAAATTAATGCCCTTAATTCTTAATTCCTAATTCTTAATTCTTCGTTAAAAAACAAATCCTATTATTAAAATCCACAAACTTGAACTTCAGCTATTAATCTTAAATATCCAAGTTCTTCACGCTCTTCGCATGTGTCTGAATAAATCTTTTTCTTGGACCAACCTCTGGACCCATTAGAGTTTCAACAACTTTATCTGCCTCTTCAGCATCATTGATACTTACTTGCAACATAATTCTATGCTCTGGATCCATAGTTGTATCCCACAATTCAGTAGCATTCATTTCTCCCAAACCTTTATATCTCTGGATCACAATATTCGCATCCTTATTTTTAGCATGTATCTTTTTAATCTCAGTTTGCTTTTCCGCATCAGTGTAAACATGGACTATACTCTTACCATGCTGAATTTTATACAATGGTGGCTGTGCAATATACAAATATCCTTTCTCAATCATTTCTCTAAAATATCTATAAAACAAAGTCAATAATAATGTCCTGATGTGAGCACCATCTACATCTGCATCTGCCATAATAATCACTCTATGATATCGTATTTTTTCTATCTTAAAGTTTTCTCCGATCCCTGCCCCCAAAGCAATAATAATCGGTTTAAGCGTATCTGATGTAACAATTCTATCCAAACGTGATCTTTCCACATTCAAAAGTTTACCCCTCAATGGAAGAATAGCCTGAAATTTTCTGTTTCGCCCCTGCTTAGCAGAACCTCCCGCTGAATCTCCCTCTACAATATACACTTCACTTTCTGCTGGATTTTTACATGAGCAGTCAGATAATTTCCCGGGTAAAGCTAAGCCTTCAAGTGCGCCTTTTCTAATCACAGAATCTCTTGCTGCTCGAGCGGCGAGTCTTGCTCTCGCTGCCAAAGATATCTTTTCAAAAACTGCTTTTGCATCATTTGGATTCTCTTCAAGATATTCCTTAAAAGCATCTGACATAACTCCAGAAACTATAGACTTCATTTCAGGATTACCAAGTTTTGATTTTGTCTGCCCTTCAAATTGTGGCTGAGGAAGAGTAACACTGATCACCGCAGTAAGTCCTTCTCTTAAATCGTCAGAAGTAAAATTAGCATCCCTATCTTTAAGAAAATTAGTTTTTCTACCATAATCATTGATAATTCTGGTTAAAGCAGTTCTAAATCCAACAAGATGCACTCCACCATCAGAAGTAAAAATATTGTTTGCGAATGTCATAATGTGTTCTTTATAGCTATTGTTATAACGCATCGCAATTGCAACATTTACACTTTGATCCTCTAAAAACTTCTCAACAAAAAATGTTTTATTTCCTCTCGCATCTTTTCCCCTATTCAAATAATCAACATATGCTAAAATTCCTCCTTCAAAAAAGAAAGAATATTGTCGCTTTTTATCATCATTTCGTGAATCTTCTATATGGATTTTTACTCCTTTGGTCAGATATGCTTGCTGTCGCAATCGCAAAAGAATTGTACTCCAACTAAATTCAATAGTATCAAAAATCTCTGGATCTGGTTTAAATGATATTGTAGTTCCTGTCCCAGTTGATTTTCCAACTGCCTTTACAGATTTTAGTGGATCACCTTGTTTGTATTCCTGAACATACAATTTCCCATCTCTTTTAACTTCCGCTTTTGTCCAAATTGAAAGTGCATTCACAACAGAAACCCCTACCCCGTGCAATCCACCTGATATTTTATATCCTTCATTTTCAAATTTTCCACCAGCGTGCAAAGTTGTCATTATTGTTTCCAAGGCAGATTTTTTTGTCTGTTTATGTACATCTACTGGAATTCCTCTACCATTATCTGAAATCCTTACTTCATTTTCTGGCAAAAGTTCAACTTTAATGTTATTACACTCACCAATCAATGCCTCATCCATTGAGTTGTTCACAACTTCCCAAATTAAATGATGGAGACCTTCAATTCCCGTCCCACCAATATACATTCCAGGTCGTTTTCTCACAGGAGCTAATCCCTCAAGAACTTGAATATTCGCAGCATTGTAATTATTTTTTTTCTTACTTTTGTCCATAAATATTATTTCCTTAATTCAGCGTTAAAATCTTTTCTTAATTGATTAGTTATTTTTTTGAAGATATTATCTACTTCTCCATCCTCAAGAGTTTTTTCCTTAGACTGAAACATCAAGTGAAATGCTAAACTTTTCTTATCTTCTTTTAATTGCTCACCTTCATAATAATCAAATAATTCTACACTTGCAAGGTATTCCCCAGCTTCAGTATTAATTGCTTGTATAATATCCCCTACCAATATTTTCTTTTTGACCATGATAGCCAAGTCTCTTAAAACAGTTGGAAATTTAGAAATTTTCTCATATTTTTTATCATAACTTACTACGCCCAATAATGTTTTCAACGAAAATTCAAACACCGCCACCCGCGCATTTTTAATCCCCATTTTTCTAACAACAACCGGATTAACCTCCACTATGTATCCCAAACTCTGCTTTCCAGCATTCGTCGCTTTCGTATTCTTAATTTCAGCCCGAGGCTGATCACCCGTAGGGTGGCTATATTCATAATTCTTAATTCTATACGGATGTAACCATTCTTGTTGAACATTATCCGTAGTACTATCATAATCAATTCCTAGTTCTCGCAACAATCCTTCGGATATCTCTTTCGCCTTATAAAACGGAACTTCATTTTTGTCTACCACGACAATCCCAGCGACAGTTTTCTCTTGCCAAGGAAGTTTTTCTGTACACTTAGAATCTACACAATCTGCTCCATCAATATTTTTAAAAACAGATCCTATCTCAAACATTGAAAAATCTTTATAAAAACGTAAATTATTTTTCGCATTTTTTAGAAGATGTGGAATTAAAGATGGTCTTAATAAAGTATGCTCAGATGACAATGGATTTTCTAATTCTACACATATCTCTTTATCTATTTTAAGATCTGCCAACTGCTTTTCACTTACAAACGAATAGTTACTTGTTTCTGTCATCCCACGCCCCTTCAATATCTCCTTAATTTTATACACTAATTCACGCTCTATGTTTTTTTCAGGAACTTCCAAAGATAATTTTGGTGCTTGTGGAACGATATTATCAAAACCATAAATTCTCGCCACTTCTTCAACGATATCTTCTTTAATACTAATATCTCCAGTTGCACGCCATGACGGAATAGAAATTTGCAAAATAGATTTCTGCTTTTTCACACCAAATCCCAATGACTCTAAAATCTCTATAATTTTTTTCTCAGGAATATCTGCCCCTATTTTTTTGTTAATATATTCTGCAGAAATTTCTATTGGCTTAGCAGAATCTGTTTTCACTTTAATATCAATAACTTCACTTGAAATCTTTGCTTCAGGAATTATCTGTTGAATCAACTCAATACATCGTGCCAACGCTTGTTCTGTTAAATTAGGATCCAATCCTTTTTCATATCTCATCACAGCTTCTGTCCGCAAACCTAATTTTGTTCCAGTTTGTCTATTATTCACTTTTTCAAAATTCGCAGATTCAAGAATGATTTCAGTCGTCCCATCATCAATTTCACTATTCACTCCACCCATAACCCCCGCAATAGCCACAGGTTTTTCCCCATCCGCAATCACCAACATTTCACTATCCAACTCTCTTTCTACTCCATCCAATGTAACTATTTTCTCTCCATCTTTCGCATTTCTAATAATTATTTCTATTTTTTTTAATTTTTGATTTTTAATTTTTAATTTGCTGAAAGCATGAGTCGGTTGTCCAAGTTCCAACATCACATAATTTGTAACATCAACTATATTATTTATTGATCTCATACCCACCGCCGACAATCTGTTCTGCATCCACTGTGGAGATGCCCCAATTTTAATTCCCGACATAGCAACCGCCATATACCGTGGACACAATTTCGTGTTTTCAACAGTAACTACCAACCCATTGTCCCGACTAGCTACTAGCCCGTCATCCCTTGTGTTTTTTCCATTAGAAAAAATTTCTCGTTTCGTATCATTGATCATTGTACATTGATAATTGTACATTGAATATACCTCTCTAGCTATCCCAGCATGCCCCCAAAGATCTGGTCTATTTGTAAGAGATTTATTATCAATATCAAAAACAACATCATCTAATCCAAGTGCTTCTTTAATTGGCGTTCCATTTTTTACCGTTTCATCAAAAAAATGAATACTAACACCTTCTTTTAATAACCCGAGCTCCTGATCAAGACAAAGCATACCCTCTGATGTTTCTCCACGTAATTTAGATTTTTTAATTTCTGCTCCACCCGGTAAAACTGTTGATGCTAAAGCTACAGGAACTTTATATCCAACTTTCATTTCCAACATCTGCCCAAAAACAATCTGCCGAGGTTTATCTTCTCCTACATCTACTTGTGCAATATTTAATTTATCAGCATCTGGATGTTTTTTAATCTCTAAAATTTCACAGACAACAACTCCATCAAGATTTTCTCCCTGCTTTTCAACCCCCTCAACTTCCACAGTTTTCAATGTTAAAGACTCCCCAATTTCTTCTGGAGTAATACTATCTGGAATTTTTACAAGCTCCTTGAGCCAATTTAGTGATATTCGCATATTAGTTGATTAGTTACTTAGTTGACTATCGTCAGAATTGCCGTAGAAATCGTAAATCTCCATTCAACAATAACCGTATATCGTCAATCCCATATTTCATCATTACCAATCTTGTTAAACCAAGACCAAATGCAAAGCCAGAATACTTTTTTGGATCTATCCCACCGTATTTCAAAACATTTGGATGAACCATTCCACACGGAACAAGCTCCAGCCATCCACTGTGTTTACACGATGGACACCCTTTACCATTGCATATCAAACAATTAATATCTAATTCAAATCCAGGTTCAACAAATGGAAAATATCCAGGTCTTAAACGAACCTTAACATCTCTTTCAAAAACTCCTGACAACATTGTTTTCATGGCATAAATTAAATTTGCTACTGTAATATTTTTATCTATTAACAAACCTTCTACTTGATCAAATGTATGATCATGACAAGCATCCGTTGCCTCACTACGAAAACATCTCCCAGGAACGATTGCCCTAATTGGCGCACCATACTTTTGCATCGCTCTTATTTGCACTGGACTAGTCTGCGTTCTCATCAGTAACTTATTCGCTGTTTTGTCGTCATTCTTAATTCCTAATTCTTCATTCTTCATTCTCGATTTTACGTAAAACGTATCCTGTATATCTCTCGCTGGATGCCATGAAGGAATATTTAATGCTTCAAAATTATAATATTCTGACTCTAACTCTGGACCATCTAGAACCATGAATCCCATAGAAACAAAGATATCTTCAACTGCTTTTTGAACTTGAGTCAAAGGATGTAAATGTCCTGACTCTTGAGTATTTATAGATGGCTGAGTTACATCAATCCATTCATTTTTTAGTTCTTCACTTATTGATACTCCTTCCAATTCTATAATTTTATTATTTAATCTTTTTTCTAAATCTTGCTTTACTTGATTAGATTTTTGCCCTATTTCTTTTTTCTTATCATCTGACAGATTAACAATCTGTTTTAACAATGCCGGCAACTTCCCTTTTCTTCCCAAAAATTCAACGCGGATCTTTTCAACATCAGAAAGAATCTGACAACTTTTAATTGCATTCGAACATTCTGTTTGTATTGTTTGAAGTTGATCTAACATAATTATATTCTTGCTAATGCACCCTCTGAAATAATTCCTACTCCCATAATTAACATAACTGACCCCCAATTAAACATCCCGATCATTTGTAAAAATAATAGTATTGTTAATATCAGAGAAAAAAGAATACCTTGCCTAAAAGAATCTCTTATACAAGATAAACCTGTCTTTTTGTGAATGATCCATTTCCGTAAGCAGAATCCAGCAATTGTAAAAATACCAAGAAAAAATAAAAAAATACTAATGAAAAATAGCACTTTTCCCAAATGCCCTTCGCAATAAGGATTTGTGAACACCACTATTGCAATCAAGGACACGGCAGATAGTATTGTTCCTAAAATAATCCAAAACAAGATTTTTTTGAAAGAGTCTGCAATCACTTTTTTGTTTTCCACATGGTCTTAATTTGCCTATGTTTCCTACTACTATTTTAGCATATTACTGATGAACGAGCAAACCTTACTATTATTGCTAAAAACAGCAAAATGAGATATTATAAAAATACTGAAAATTTTAGATTTTTACTTTCCGCACGCATAGCTCAATCGGCAGAGCAGGGGCCTCTTAAGCCCAAGGTTGGGGGTTCAATTCCCTCTGCGTGCACAGCGTAATCAATGAACAATGTACAATTATCAATGATCAATGAAACCACGACGACGTAATTGATCATTGTACATTGATAATTGTACATTGATTGACTGGCAGGGTAGCTCAGTCGGCTAGAGCACAGGACTCATAAACCTGAGGTCGTGGGTTCGATTCCCACTCCTGCTACTATATTCAATGATCAATGTGCAATGCACAATGATCAATTACGACAGAAAACAAAACAACATCGTTTGGCGATGTTGTTTTGTTGTATATTACTAACATACATTTTCCAAAAAAAAGCCACCTCGCTAGTTCAGGAGTGACTTTTTTATTTGTATTCTGTTTTGAACACAACGAACGAACGACGCGGGTGGTTCATGAACCACCCCTACAAAAGACAATATCACGTAGGGGCATATTCACGAATTGCCCGCGTCGTCTCGTCGCATCCGTGATCTGTGTTAATCTGTTTCACATTTGTGTCGATCTGTGTCTATCACAGATCAAATTCAATCAACTCCTCAATTCCTACTTCAAATTTCCCCACCGCATCCTGCGCTTCGGATAAGCTAATCTTTTCATCTGGATTATGAACAATTCTATTCCTTACTTTATGTGCACTCCAAATTTCTTCTATGCATTCCAATTGTTCTCTCCTCATTGTTTTCAACCTATCTCCTAATGTATTCCCCTTATATCCTATCATCAAAAGAATATTATCAAATATCTTTTCTGCTTCAATAACTGCCATTTTGTATTCTGCTTCCTGCATAGTTGTAAGCCGTTTTTGAACTTTATTCCATGCTCTCTGTGTCTTCCCCTTTGGCATATCTTTAATCGCAGTTCCTTTATAATATTTTCTGAATCGCTTAACCGGTTCTGATTTGATATATAAGAGAACTATTGCATAAAATAAAATACATGAAAGAAACACGAAAATAATTTTTGTGTAAAATACGATGTCTCTGAATAGCTGTGACTGGAAAAACTTTATTATGAAATCTACCGTCCACCTAGGCGATTCCACTAATAACTTATGTGGATCAGAATTTTGTATTATTGTTTTTATTTCTTGTTCACTTATGCCCACAATTTTTTATTTTATATTTATTGTTACTTCTACCGAGTTTTAACTCGGGTTCTGGATACTTCAGTATCCAGAAATGACAGGCTAAAGCCTTGATAACCCGAGATAAATCTCGATAGAAGTTCGTCCGTATGTTTACATGTTTACATGTTCGTACGCTTGTCCTATTTCCAAAAGTTTCTTTTCATCAAACCAATTTCCTAAAAGTTGAAATCCAATTGGTAAATCTTTTTCTCCATCTTTAGGTTTTACTAACCCACATGGCATGACAAGACTTGGAATTCCAGCCAAACTGGAAGCAGAGAGATACATGTCTTCTAAATATGCTTTGATCGGATCTGCTGAATGTTCCCCAATTTTGTAAGCTGGATGTGGAGCAACTGGAGCAAGAATACAATCAAATTTTTCAAATTCTTTTTTGAAATCATTTTTAATTAACTCTCTAATTTTTTGAGCTTTGGTATAGTAAGCATCATAATATCCATGCGAAAGAGCAAATGTTCCCAATATAATTCTTCTTTTTGTCTCTTGATGAAATCCTTCTGCTTTACTTTTCGTATACGTTTCAAATAAATTTTTGGCGTTACTACTCCTTTTCCCAAATCTAATCCCGTCCATTCTAGAAAGATTTGTACTTGTCTCACTTGAAACTATTATATAGTAACAAGCAACTGCATACTTTGTGTGTGGCAAATTAGCTTCGCTCACTTCTGCACCTAACTTTTTCATCTTTTCAATTGCAACATTAATTGCATCTCTAACATTTTGATCCATCCCATCTGCAAAATATTCTTTAGGAATTCCTATTTTAATTCCAAATAAATCTTTTTTCTCTAATTGAGAATAATTTTCAATAGGAATGTTTACAGAAGAAGCATCATTTTTATCCCACCCAGCAAGATGTTCAAAAATAAATGATAGATCTTCCACTGATTGTGCCATTGGCCCAATCACATCCGTTGATGAAGCAAAGGCAATTAGACCATTTCTGCTTACTCTTCCATAGGTTGGTTTCAGCGCAGAAATTCCACACCAACATGCGGGATGTCGCAATGATCCACCTGTATCTGAACCTAACGCTATTGGGCATTGATTGCTTGTAACAGCAACTGCAGATCCCCCGCTTGATCCACCCGGGACACGATTTAAGTCCCATGGATTATGGACTGCTCCAAAATCTGAATTTTCATTTCCACTTCCATGGCCAAAAGAATCACAGTTTGTTTTTCCGATAATAATCATCCCAGCTTTTTTGATTTTCTCAATTACATGTGCATCATAAGGAGAAATATAATTTTCTAAAATTTTTGATCCAGCAGTTGTTTTAATTCCTTTTACAACAATATTGTCTTTAATAGCAATTGGAATACCTTCTAATTGTCCTATACTTTCTCCCCTCGCTATTTTTGCGTCAACTTCTTTCGCATGCTTTAATGCTTCTTCTTCACAAACCGTAATAAAAGAATTAAATTTCTTATTAGTGTTTTTAATCACATCTAAATATTCCTGCACAATTTCGGTACAAGATTTTTCCTTATTTAATAATTTGTTGTGTAGTTGTTTGATCATATATAATTACACAGTTTGAACTAGGATTAAAGGATTTTTAGGATTACGTCGTCATCCGTCGTTACAATCCTAGTTAATCCTTTAATCCTGAGAATCCTAGTTCAGACAATATTAATCGTAATTATTAGAATACCCCTTTTACCTTCACCGCTTCGCCTTCCATCTCAGGAACGTTACCCAATAAAACGTCTCTATCAAAATCCCTATCCAAAGATTCCTGATTATCTAATCTGGTCTGTTCTGTGTTACAGCTTTTGGTAACATCCACTGTTATTGCAGACGTATCAATTTCTTTTAATAGCTCGAAGTAGTCCAGCACAGACTGAAGTTGTCCAGCAAAAAGATTCTCCTCTTTATCTGTGAGTTCTATCCTAGCAAGCTCTGCAATATGTTTTACTAATTCTTTATCCATATAATATTAATGATGACTATTTTATTCTCAATTATTCAACTTGACATTTATTGTATTATACATTATAATACAAATTAGAAAAGACTTGGGACGCCGCACCGCCTTAACTGGCGTTTAAGCGTCCAGTTTTTTTAAGCATAAATTTTTAATTTCACTATAAGTTAATTCTACGTTTGCCTTTATCTTCTTTTTCATCGTTAAATAACTAATATAATGAGCTCCGGACTTTTTCCCAATATTTCCAATTCTAACATTGGGAATTTTTTTATGGGATTTACTATACATTCTTAAAAATACTTGCTTAAAGAATTTTTCATATCCAGAATATTCTTCATCAATAACAATTTCTGAAATATTTTTTATTTTTGCATAATTCAAGAGTAAAACTACACTTGAAATAAAAACTAGATAAACAAATAATCTTGGCTGGTTTTGTTTTCTAAAATCTTTTTGCAACTTTCTTTTAGTTTGTCTTTTTATAATAACGGTAAAAACTTTGCTGTTGGACAAACCGATAACAGTGTCTTTGTTAGTTTGTTCTATCTTGTTTGATTGGTCAATCTCTATCCTCATCAAATTATTTTTTCAAATTCACTTTCTCCAATCACTCTTACTCCCAACCCCTCTGCTTTCCTAACCTTACTCCCAGGATTCTCCCCAGCTACTACAAAATCTGTTTTTTTACTGACACTACTAGAAACATTTCCTCCTAATCCTGTAATTCTCTCTTTAGCTTCCTCTCTGGACATCCCGCTCAACGTCCCTGTTAACACAAAAGTTTTTCCATTAAGTTTCTTTAGTTTATCATCAATTTTAGGAATAGACAATATAATTCCATTATCTTGAAACTTTTTTAACGAAAGCTGATTTTCTTCTTTTTGAAACCATTCTTTAATACTTGAACCGATTTTACCTCCTATTCCTTCAATATTGAGAACATCGTCTTCTGTCATTTTCCCTATAACTCCAGCCATTTCTGTAACAGATATTTTGTTTGTATTATTCTGCTTGTGATAAATCTTAGATAACTCATCTGACAACAAACCTGCAGTTTTCTCTCCTACAAAACGAATTCCAATTGCAAACAAAAATTTTCTTAATTCCACTTGCTTACTTTTCTCTATTGCTTCCATTAAGTTCTGAACTGATTTTTCAGCAAATCCTTCTAAAAACATTAAATCTCCCTTTTTCAAATCATAAATATCTACCGCATCTTTTATAAAACCTTGTTCAATTAAACTTTCTACAATTCTATCCCCCATCCCAACAATATCCATCCCTTTTCTTGAGACGAAATGAATTATCTCTTCACGCTTTTTTGCAAAACATTTTTTATTTGAACATCTCGTAGCCACCTCTCCGCTTTTTCTTACAACTTCTGATCCGCAAACTGGACATGCTTTGGGCATACTAAATGGCTGTGTTTTTTCTGGACGCATTTTTTTCAAAACTTCCACAACTTCTGGAATTATATCCCCAGCCTTTTGTATAATCACCGTATCCCCAATTCTCACATCTTTTTTCTTGATTTCATCTTCATTGTGGAGAGTCGCCCGAGACACAACAGATCCAGCAACTGTAACTGGTTGCAAATGAGCCACTGGGGTCAAGACTCCCGTTCGTCCAATTTGAATTTGAATATCTTCAACAATAGTAGCAGCTTGTTCTGCCACAAATTTATATGCACACGCCCAACGAACGTGTTTCGCAGTCATCCCCAATCTTTTTTGATAATCAACAGAATTTACTTTTATAACGATGCCGTCTATATTGTATGGCAATTTTTCTTTTTTACTTTCTATCTTATCAAAAAATTTCCTTGTCTCATAAATATTCTTACAGAGTACGTGCTCAGAGTTTACTCTAAGTCCTAATTTTTTTAAAATTTCTAGTATCTCCTGCTGTGTTTGCATTTCAATCCCACTGCTAACAGAATAAATAAACATATTTAGATCTCTTTCGCTAGCAATTTTGGGATCAAGCTGACGAACAGTTCCAGCTGCTGCATTTCTTGGATTAGCAAACACTTGTCCTCCAATTTTTTCTTGTCGCTGATTTAATTCTTCAAATGACTTAATTGGCATATACACTTCTCCCCCCACTTCAATGTCAATTTTTTCTCTTAATGATAACGGGATACTTTTTACTGTCCTCACTGTATGTGTCACATTTTCACCAACAACTCCATCTCCACGCGTAACAGCTTTATCTAAAATACCGTTCTTGTAAATTAAGGACATGTTGAGACCGTCTATTTTTAATTCACAACTATATTCAACATCAGAATCTTCAGGTAATTTCAAAAACTTCTTTACTCGCTTATCAAATTCCAAAACTTCCTCAAAAGAAAAAACATCATCAAGAGAATATTTTTTTGTACTATGCTTAACTTTTTCAAATTTTCCCAGAGCTTTCCCACCCACACGTTGAGTTGGTGAATCATCTGTCACAAATTGTGGGAACTGCTTCTCAAATTTTTCAAGTTCATCTTTTAATGTATCTCTAGCCCCGTCAGACATCATCGGATTATCTAAAACATAATAAGCATAATCAGCTTCTTTCAACTGATCTTTTAAAACCTCTATTCTCTTTTTTGCCTCTTTGGTTTGCATAAAACGCCCTCACCCCCAACCCCTCTCCCTACTCATATAACAAATTTGGGTGATAAGTTTTTATTAATTATGATTAATTTAATTAGTGGTTTTTAACATCTGGGCGAGGGGAGGCGACGACGTCATCCGTCATTGTTCATTGATCATTGTACATTGAAAATTGATTACCTACCATTCCTTCCCTGGCCATTGAATTTCAACTTGCCTATTTGCTTTCATATAAGTTCCTATAGAACGTGCCTTAAAAAAAGATGTTGATGTAATATTTGTAGTAAACACTGCCCCATTATCTAAAGTAACAGAGTTATATATTCCTATGACAGGAGTCGCTTCATTTACAACTACGTCATACAATAGTTGCTCCATCCCACTTTCTGCAGCATAATATGCCACTGAAGAAAATGCAACATTTCTAGATAATCTAAAGCTAGTTGTAATCCATGAGGAAACCGAAAGACCAACAGCAAGAATAGCTGATAAAATTATCACGCTTAATAAAATTGAAATATCTGCTTTAAGGGTTCGCCCTTGTTGAAACAGAAGTTTGAAAACGCACTTTTTTTGATTCATCTACTTCTCCACTTAAATTAACATAATTAGGATTTTGAAGCGTAACATGAAAAGTTACAAAAGGATGTTGTCCAGACAGAACGTCGTCTCTAATAAAAACTCTAAACTCATCCACTTCAACATCTTCAGAAACAATGTCTAACGCATTTACAACATCCTCATTAATAATCTTAATAATCTTTTTATCTCCTGTCAAAACATATTCTATACATCTTCCAGTATGATCTAAAAACCTTAGGGAATCATTGTTACCATTAGTTTCAAAAACATGTTCAGCGCTAATACAAGAACCACTACTATCAAAAACTGCCGTTCTGGTTTCTCTTGAAAGTGAATCAAAAATATATCTAGCATTATCTTGAAGGTTCTGTGTGTCAGATACCTCAAATTGAATTTCAGTAATTTTTGAAAATGTTGTTAAAATTGTTACTATAACCAAAGAAAACAAAGATATCGCTACTAATATTTCGACTAATGTAAATGATTTTATCTTTTTCATGATCTCCAATTATATAACCAATTTTCAATTATAACATTTTGAATATGTCCTCTCTCTTCCCATGAAACTGTACATTTTGACATTATGTCTTCTGTACTTGCATCCACATCAGGATTATGCAAAATTTCCACGATTCTTGTAAAAATAGTTTCTTGATTAAAAATCGCTGTACATGCAGGTATAACAGAGCTACACACCGAATATCCATCTCCACTTGTTGAAAGTCTTATCTTTTCAGAAAGAGGATACGATGCATTATCAAGTAGTTCTGCCACCAAATAGCTTACTTGATATGTTCCATCAATTATACCATCATCCCATGTATCTCCATTCATCCAATTAGTCCCACGAATATCCTTAACGATTTCGATTCCCTCTTGCGCCAATCCTGTTGCAAGTA
This sequence comes from uncultured Candidatus Saccharibacteria bacterium, assembly GCA_964477425.1. GTDB lineage: Bacteria > Patescibacteriota > Minisyncoccia > CAYZDR01 > CAYZDR01 > CAYZDR01. Next base: position 806 of record CAYZDR010000011.1, on the reverse strand, counting down.
CTCTATTACTAGCCACCTTGGAACGAGCAATTGTATTTGCCATTAAACCAATAACTCCGACAACACCAGTTGTTATAATAAATATGGAAATCAAAACTCCTAGCAAAGAAAATGATTTGCTATTTTTTTTGTTGATATTTTGTTTTTTAATCAATAGATACATATCCCAATTGATTTATTCTTACTATTTTGCATTTATCATTATCAAAACCTGTTCTACAATTTACCCCTTTCATACCAACGACTATTTCTAATGGAAAATTAACAGAAGATGCATCCCCGTCTATATATATTATTGGTTCAGGAGGAACAAAAAATAATGATACTTCACTTGTAAAAAGATCGCCTCCCGGATTATTGAAAACTGACACACCACCAGCTTTTATATCACTAATAACAACTCCTTGACTATTAAAATCTTTTGTAATTTTATCTGTTTCTACTTCATTCCCCAACACACTTCCATATATCATATCTACATTCCCAAAACAATCACTTTCTGTAGTATTTTCATAAAATATTTTATGCGAAGCAGTATACGCGTTTAAACTATCCTGTGAAGAATATTGAAAAAACACACCAAATCCACAAGGGATTGACGCCCCTTCTTCAAGTGTTGTCATTGTTAATCCTTCTACTTCTCTAACAGCAAGTGCAATCTCTTTTGCTGCATTAAAAAGTTGAGCACGTGTTTCTGTTTGCCCTCTATTAAGCAACATTGAGACAGTCAACATCCCAACTATAGCCAAAACGACCAACATTTCAAATAATGTAAATCCTTTTTTCATTTGATTAAAAAATACTTA
>CAYZDR010000010.1:0-22206 GCA_964477425.1 uncultured Candidatus Saccharibacteria bacterium | reverse complement strand
TAATCTATAACCACATTAATATTTTTAATCAAAATTAATTAAATCTTATCACCCAGATTGTCAGAAAAGTAGGGAGAGGGGTTGGGGGTGAGGGCGTCGATTCGTTGTTGACGAATAACACCCATCTATGCTAAAATAACATCAGTTATGAACAACATCTATGAGCTAACATATATAATTCCAGGGAAAGTCAATGATACTGATGTCCCTAATATCCAAGCAAAAGTGGATGCTATTTTGGTTGAAAATGGTGGAAAAAGCCATATTGCTGAAAACATGTTTACTGTTCCTCAAAAGAAGAAAATGAGCTATGAAATAGAGGATTCACAGTTTGGATATTATGTCACGGTATATTTTAATGCTGAACCAGAAGCTATTGAAAAGATATCAAAGAGTTTAGATTTGAATAATGATGTATTAAGATTTTTGATTATCTCTATTAAAGGAGAAATACCACAAGGAGTAGTGGTTTCCAAGAAAGATCCAGAAAGACGTGAAGTGGCAGAGCAAAGACAAGTATTACCAAAGAGTAAGGAAGTTAAGGAAAGCCCAGAGAATAAGGAAGTAAAGAAAGAGAAAGTTGAAAATTCCCACAAAACTTCTTTGGATAATTTAGATAAAAAATTAGATGAAATTTTAGGCGAATAGGAAGGAAAAAATATGAATCTAAACAAAGCTATGATTATAGGGCGTCTAACTAAAGACCCCGATGGTAGAACAACGCCAAGTGGAAGACCAGTTACTTCATTTTCTGTAGCTACTAACAGAGTTTGGTCTGATGCATCTGGCGCTAAACAGGAAGCAACTGAATATCACAATGTTGTTCTATGGGGGAAACTTGCTGAAATTTCTGCTCAATATCTTGTCAAAGGTCAAGAAGTTTATGTAGAGGGTAGACTTCAAACTAGATCTTGGGAAGGACAAGATGGGGTAAAAAGATATTCAACTGAAATTGTTGCAGACACTATGCAAATGGGAAGCAAAGCTAGAGGTAGCAGTGGTTCATTTCAAAGGAATGAAAATACAGCAAAGCCAGAAAGTCCTGTAACAAATCAGTTCCAAGATAATACTGGAAATACTGGAAGTGTGGGGACAGCCACAGCAGATAACCCTGATGAAATTAAAATCGAGAACATACCATTTTAAGAATTAAGAATAGAGTATTAAGAATCAAGGAACGACGGTAACGTCGTAAATATTCTTAATACTTAATTCCTTATTCTTAATTCTCTTTATTATGATGAAGAAAATGATACATCGAAAGCCGAGAATGCCAAAAGCCAAAAAGAAGGTTTGTTTTTTCTGCACAGAAAAAGTTAACAAGGTTGACTATAAAGATAGTGAAGTTTTACGAAAATTCATGACTGCTCAATCTAAAATAGCATCTCCTAAAAGAACGGGAGTATGTGCCAAACATCAAAGAATGTTAGCAAGTGCTATTAAACAAGCAAGGTTTATGGCGGTAGTACCGTATACTAGTAGATAAGTTACAAGTTTAAAGTTTAAAGTTAAAAGTTTAAAGAAAAGATTTTAAGATTAAAGAGGCGGAACGAAGTTAGGCTTTTATCTTTAATATTTTTTTAAACTTTAAACTTGTAACTTTAAACTTTTTTATGAACATTAGCGAGCTAAACATTGGAACTATTTTTATGCGTGACGAGAACCCTTTTGAGGTTCTTTTTCGCGAGCATTCAAAGACTGGAAGAGGTGGGGCTGTTTTGAGGACAAAGATAAAGAATCTTAAAACTGGTGCAATTAGCGAAGAAACATTCAAAGCTGGTGATAAATTTGAAGAGGCAAATATGATTTTTCAAAAAATGCAATTTCTCTATAAGGATGGAGAGGTTTTTTATTTTATGGACAACGATACTTTTGAACAAGTTCCTTTGAGTATGGATCAAATAGGAGAGCAGGGTAAATATCTTACAGATGGAATAGAAATTGAAGTTATTTTAATTGATGGAAATCCTTTGGGGATTAAAATACCTATCAAAATGGATTTTGAAGTTGTTGAGTCTCCACCTGCTGTTAAGGGGAATACTGTTGATGGTGGTAGTAAAAAAGTTGTTTTATCAAATGGTATTGAAATAAATACACCTTTGTTTATTAAACAGGGTGATGTTATAAAAATAAATACACAAACAGGGGAATATGTAGAGCGGAAATGAATAATTTTAAATTTCAAAACTACGTCGTATAAAAAATGTGCATTTAAATGCACATTTTTTTTAACACTCAAAAACCGCCTCTTGCGAGACGGTTTTTGTTGAGAATTCTTTATGCACTGCTTTATCAGTATTTTCCACGGCTATCCACCTAATTTATATGATAACAGATACTATTAAAAAGTCAAAAATTATTTTATGAATACTTTCCGACGGGTAGAGACATTGCATTGCATCCTCTCTACCGCGTGTTATTATGAAATCCAACACCTAAAAACAACTTCGTACGAAGTTGTTTTTAGGTGCGGCGGAGAGCAGAGGAGTCGAACCCCATCCGCGGTCAGACGGATCATTCAGGTATCAGCTGATGACGCCACCAAGGCACAATACTCTCCGTCCCGCCACAAAATAATTATAGCATGAAAATTGTAAGTGTTCCAACAAAATATAAAAACACCTCCTCGAAAGAAGATGTTTTTATTGATCCGTTTCTGTGGAAAAGTTTCACCAACTGATACCTAATAAAAGTATAGCAGATTGAAATTATTTGTCAAGCAAAGTTTCAGAAACTTTGCTTTGGATATCTTTAATCACACTATCTAAAACCTTAGGATTCTCTTTCATGAATCTCCTAGCTCCTTCAAACCCTTGTCCAATTTTTTCTTCCTTATAACTAAACCATGCTCCACTTCGCTTTACAATTCCTTTATCAATTGCCAATGTAAGAGCATCTCCAGCTAAGGAAATTCCTTCATTGTACATAATATCAAATTCTGCTTTCTGGAATGGGGGAGCTACTTTATTTTTTACGATCTTTAATTTTGCACGACTTCCAATAACATTATCTCCTTGCTTGATTTGAGCAGATTTCCTGATCTCTATTCTAACAGAAGAATAGAATTTCAAAGCTGTCCCACCTGTGGTGGTTTCAGGATTTCCAAACATGACTCCAATTTTTATTCTTGTTTGGTTTATGAAAATTATGCAGGTGTTAGTTTTACTGTTAATTGCCGCTAATTTTCTCAATGCCTGCGACATTAAACGAGCCTGAAGTCCAATATGACGGTCTCCCATTTCTCCCTCTATTTCAGCTTTTGGTGTTAGTGCAGCAACGGAGTCAACTACTATTACATCCAACGTAGCAGATCTTACCAATGCTTCCACAATTTCAAGCGCTTGTTCTCCAGTGTCAGGCTGTGAGATTAACAGTTCATCAATATTTACTCCAATTTTTTTGGCATATTCAGGATCCATAGCATGCTCAGCGTCTATAAAAGCAGCTTTGCCACCTTTTTTTTGAGCGTTTGCAATAATATGAGTTGCCAATGTTGTCTTACCACTTGATTCTGCACCGAATATTTCTACAATTCTTCCCTTTGGGATTCCTCCAATTCCTAATGCAAAATCCAAAGAGATTGATCCCGTAGGGATCGCTTCTACATCAACTCTTTTAATCTCACCGAGTTTCATAATCGCTCCCTCTCCAAATCGTTCCTGGATATCTTTAATGGTTTTGTCTATCGCATCTTGTTCTTTTGAGGCGGATCCACCTCTGGTGGATAGTTCCTTCTCTTTTTTTGCGTCCTTCCCCGAATCTTTATCATTCAAGGGTATATTTTTTTCTGGCATAGTATTACACTTTCTTTATTGATTATTACCACCCTATGGGTGATCAGCCTTGGGCTGATAGATTATATTTCTTATTACTTTTGATTCTTTCCCCATTTTATTGACAGAGGATATTTTGAGAATATTGAGTCCTTCACTTAATTTTACACTTTCTTGAAATGTCCCATCGGCGTTAGCAAAGATAGATTGATCATTGATGAAAATTTGAGATCCTACTGAAGATTTCCCAGAGATTTCTATTGTTTGATTTGATACCGTCGTGTCATGTAGTGGGGTGGATATTTCTATTTTCGGAGGAGCAAAAATAAAATAGGCCTGTCTGTATAAATATGCAAATGATACTAGAGCAACACAGCATACGAGAGATACAACAATAGCTTTGGATGAGATGATAATAGATGTATCTTTGAGCGGTTTTATGGGCCCAAAATCTTTATTCTTATTGAGTATATTTTCTCTAATATCCTGTTCTTTTTTGAAAAGAGCAATAATTTCTTTGTAATCCTCGTTCATGAATTTCGCATAGCTTTTAAGGAATCCCTCAACATATACAGGAGCTGGCAATCTTTTACAGTTATCTTCTTCTAACCATCTTAAATACTTGACCTGAATTTTAGTTGCATTAGAAATTTCTTCTAAAGTCAGATCTTTGTTTGCGCGCATTCTTTTTAATACGCTACCCAATGTCCCAGATGTTACAGATGTTTTAGTAAAACCATTAGTTTTGGTCATAAACCTCCCGCGGACGCGCTCCGTCAGCAGGTCCTACAACTTTTTGTTCTTCAAGGATATCTATCAATCGCGCGGCACGTGCGTATCCAATTCGCAATCTTCTTTGCAATAATGATGCGGATGCTTTTCCTGCCTGAAAAACAATTTCTTTCGCGTCTTCATATAAATCATCATCCATAACAGAATCAGTTTGGGGAATATCTGCAAATGTTGGAATGTCCATATCAATTTCTTTGCTGTCTTCACCGTCTTCATTCTCAGCTACTTGATCTACAATAAATTTAACAGCTCTTTTTACTTCATCTTCCGTGAGGAATGCTCCTTGAATTCTCCTTGGTTTATTTAGGTCTCCTTGCAAGAAAAGCATGTCTCCATTTCCAAGAAGTTTTTCAGCTCCGCTACCATCTAAAATTGTGCGTGAATCAATTTGACTGGCAACTCTGAAAGCAATTCTGGCTGGAATATTTGCCTTGATAAGTCCTGTGATAACTTCAACTGATGGCCTTTGAGTAGAAACAATTAAATGTATTCCTACTGCTCTTGCCATTTGGGCAATTCTTACTATTCCTGCCTCTATTCCGTTAGCATTGCTTGCCATCAAATCAGCCAATTCATCTATTATTATAACTATATATGGAAGTTTTTCAACTCCCTTTTTAGTATTAAAAGAATCAATGTCTCTAGCTCCTGCTCCTTGTAGTTTTACGAGACGATCTTCCATTTCCTTCACTGCCCATTTAAGTGCATTGACCGTTTTTCCGGGATCGGAAATTACAGGTGAAAGCAAGTGTGGAATTCCGTTGTATATAGACAACTCAACTCTTTTTGGATCTATTAATATCATTCTTAATCTTTCAGGTGAGTTATTATGTAAAAAGCTAATAATAATTGAATTGATACATATAGATTTTCCGCTTCCAGTTGATCCAGCAATTAGTAGATGAGGCATTTTTGCAAGATCAGCATTTTCAGGATTTCCAGAAACGTTTAACCCTAATCCAAATGAAAGAGGCTTATCACTTCTTGCAAAGGATGGATTTTCCAAAATATTTTTTAATCGGACAACAGCAGAAGCCTTGTTTGGAATCTCGATCCCTACAAGTGATTTTCCGGGGATAGGTGCTTCAATTCGTATAGGGTGAGTAGCAAGAGCTAAGGCTAAATCATTTTGTAGAGCAACAATCCTACTTAATTTAACTCCCTCTGATGGTTTTAAAGTATATTGAGTGACAGTAGGTCCTATGCTGGTTTCTTTCATTTCTACATCAATATTGAAAGTCTCCAAAGTTCTTTTTATAATATTTGAGTTCACTCCTAAATCTTCAGAAGAAAGATCTTTCTGTGACCTATTTTTATTTCCTTCTTCCAATAAATTAAGAGGGAATCCATTATAAGTTTTTCTTCGGTCCGCCATAGCTCCCGCAGGAGCGGAGGCGACCCCCTGTGGAACAGCAAAAATGTTATCTGTATCAGCTTTCTCATTAGTTATCTTATTCGTAGTAAACCCAGCCTCATCTGTCTTTTTTTGAAAGCTTATAGAAGGTAACATTTTTTTAAGAGATGGCCACACCGCTTCTTTACTTTTCTCTTTGTCTGCTTCTTTATCTTTATCCGAGACAGCTCCGACTTGGGCGGACTTTTTTAACGACACTTTATTCCAAATAGAGATCAAGGAAACATTTGTTGCGACAAGGAAAGCAATCAAAAAAATTGATGAGAGAATTATTAAACTCCCAGGAAAATCAAACATATTTTCCATGCTTGTTCCAATCCAGTATCCAATTTGTCCACCGCTTATTTGCCCAGAAGATAAAATTCCGAAAATGAGTTGAATAATTCCAAGAATACTTAAAAACATTACTACAATAGATGAAGTTGTTATCCAGCAGAGAGAAGTTGTATCTGTCTTGAGAATCAATATTCCAATAATTAATAATGATATTGCTACCAAATATGCTCCCCATCCAAAAATATACTGAAATACTGCAAATATTGAATTTCCAACACTTCCTCCCCATCTAAAAGCAGCTAATAAACTGATAATAGCTAAGACAAATAGACAAATAGCTATAATGGCTCGTTTTGTGTCTGGTTCTAGAATTGGGTTTTTTGTGTTTTTATTCATTTTGAAAAAGAATTAGGAATTAAGAATTAGGAATTAAGAATGCTTACGATATTATAGTCGTTTGCTAATTCTTAATACTAAATTCTTAATTCTTCGTTAAAATTTGGGTTTACTTTGTTTTATCTCCTAACTAACTTATTTACACTTCTATAATAACAGGAAGTACCATCGGTCTTCTTTCTGTTTTGGAATACAGGAATTGTCCAATATCATCTCTAATATGATCTCTAAGATATGACCAGTTTGGCTTTACATCTGCAGACATACTCTTTTCAATAATCTCTCTTACTTTTTCTTTTGTTGCCTTAATTAATTCGGTAGAACCTTTCATATATACAAACCCACGCGAGATAACATCAGGATTTGTGATCAACTTTTTAGTTTTTCCATCAATGATCACTATGATAGTAAACATACCATCCTCAGCCATCATCTGTCTATCACGAATAACAACATTCCCAACATCTCCAACTCCAAGTCCATCAACAAAGACATAGCTTGTATCAACTTTCTTTTTCAAGAGTTCTGCTTTCTGCTCACTAATTTCTAAAATAGATCCATTGTCTAAAATATAAATATTCTCTTTCGGAAATCCAATTGATATTGCTAATTTTTCTGCCTCTTTTAGAAAGTAGTGATTAGCGTAAACAGGTAAGAAATAAGTTGGCTTAATCTGACGAATGATATTTTGTATATCATTTGCAACACAATGTCCCCTCACATGCACATCCATTATATCACTATGAATAATATTATCACATTTTCTGTATAGTCCGTCCTTTAACGATTGAATCGTTCTCTCGTTACCTGGAATTACAGACGATGAGAACACTATAGTGTCAGCTTTTTTTATTTTGATAAATCTATGTTTATCATTCATAATTCTTGTTAAGACGGCTCTTTCTTCTCCCTGTGATCCAGTGCATAAAACAACAACTTTATTGTCGGGATAATTAGCAATTGATTTTACTTGGATCACAGCCTGAGCTGGAAAATTGATATAACCAAGTTCTTTAGTTAATTCAACATTCGTTTTTAAACTATATCCGTCAAGAGCAATTTTTTTACCAACACTGTGAGTATATTCTATAATATGTCGGATCCTTTTTAGCTGAGATGCAAATGTACCGATTATAAGTCGACCAGATACTTCTCGAATCAATTTTTCCAGATTTTCATTCATTGTTTCTTCAGATACAGGTTTTTCGTAATTTGTTGCTGCTAAACTCTCTAACATTAAAAGCGTTGGTTTAGGAAGTTTGGCGAGGTCAGTATAACTAATTGCTTTATCGTAAGGGGCGTCATGATCCATTGTCCAGTCTCCAGGGTGAATAATAGTACCTTCGGAGCAACTTAAGGTGACCCCTACAGCATCAACCACAGAATGTTCAATTGGGAAAAATCCTAGATTGAATTCACCAAGTCGAATTTTATCATCCGTTGACTTTACATTAATTGTTTTAAGATTTTTTATTGATCCAACTTTATAATCCTCCATTCTTTTTTTAATCAAAGCAATAGTAATATCTTTTCCAATAATTGGAGGGTACCCCAGTCTTTCTAATAGAATCGGTGCAGCACCGATGTGGTCTAAATGCCCATGGCTAAAAACAACTCCAAGGATATTTTTTTCTTTACCTTTTAGACATGAAATATTAGGAATAATATAGTCTATTCCCGGCATATTTTCTTCAGGGAACTGAATCCCCATGTCTAAAATTATGATACCACCTTTATATTCAAAAATGGTCATATTTCGTCCAACTTCTTCTTGTCCACCAAGTGGAATAATACGAAGTTTGGAAGAACTCTTTCGAGGTAATTGTGTTTTCTGTTGCGTACGTTTTACTGTGTTCATTGTATAATTTTATAATTTAAGATTTATAATTGTCTGAACCTGGATTAAGTAGGATTATACTGATTTCCAAGATTCAGGATTTCCTGATTTATTCGTCGTACAACGACGCGGGCAATTATCCCAGTCATCCTAATCATCCGATAGGACACAGTTCGACGGGACACGCTTGGAATTGCCCCTACGTAGATATCTACGTAGATGAATTTGTTATTGTTTTTCATTTGTCATTGTAGGGGTGAAATCATATTTTCACCCGCGTCGTCGGTCGTTACGACGTCGTTCGGTCGGTCGTCGTCAATCCTGTAATCTTGAATCTGGAAATAATCTGAGAAATCTTACTTAATCCAGGTTCAGACAGCGTCGTTACGATCTCTTCATCCCCTCTATCAAATTAACTTTTTTTATATCCTTAATATCCACTCCATTCTTAATCCCAAGATAATATGAGATCCAGTCTCCAAGATGGATTGAGGTAAACATTTTTTCAATATTAGAATCTCCAATCATTTCTATTTCTGAAAATGGAATATCTTTTTTTGCAAGAGTTTTTTTAAGAAAATCAAGTTGTTTAGAATATTGATTTTTAGCATCTGGATCTTTCAAGAAAACTACATAAGCAGAATTTCCGCTACATTCAAAGCCCTCTAATTCATTGTGGAAAATTTCAGGGTAAACATTGGCATAAGCGAACTGTTTGGAGTTTTCATTAATTTGAGTTTTCCAGCGATAAGATAAGGATGAATATTCATGTGGGCTAAAAATAACTGGAATTTTTCCCTTCATTTTTTTTGCAAGCTGTTCCGCAGCTTCTTGAAAACACATATCAGGATCTTCTAACATCGCTATTAAATTCCTTGCGCTTTTACTTACACCCGAAAGAATATTTGAATTTTCCATTATTCCAAGCAACGAGAAAGTGAGATATCCCACCGCGGATCTCGGTTCCATTTCTCCCGGAATTTTGCACAAAGGGATTTCATATTTGTCGCACATATCAATAATTTTACCACCAGAGGAAATTACTAAGGTGACAATATTCTTTTTGATAGCTTCTTTTAATGTTGAAAGTGTTTCTTCCGTATCTCCTGAATATGAGATAGAAATCAGAAGAGTATTGTCTCCAGCAATTGCTGGAAGTTGATCATTCTTGTTTACGTAAATAGGAATCGGACCGCTGTAAAGGTTCTTAAATATATCTCCTGCAATTCCACTTCCACCCATTCCGTCAATTACAATATTGCTTAAACTCCCAGAGTCTATCTCTATATCTTCACTAATTTGTAGCGCTTTTTTAATTTGTACTGGGAGCGTCTTTATTTCTTTTTGCATATTTTATTTGAATATACCATTTATTAATGTTGGAGAATCTAGAAAGTGGATATCTATCAGCAACTATATTTATACCTCCAATTTTTTGATTAGTTGCGAAAATTTCAAATGGTTGTAAAAGGGGAATGGATGGGATTTCGGCAGTAAGAATTTCTTGAAATTCTGTAAATAGTTTTAGCTTGTCGGTTTCATCAAAAGTTGTTCTAATATTTTCTAATATTGTATCAGCTGTTGAGTTTGAGAAGAGAGATAGATTAATGCCAGGATATTCTTGTTGAGATGAGTGCCAAAATGCGCACGGATCTGAGCTTGCAATTGGAGACTGCCCAAATAACAACAGTTCGTAATCTCTATTTTTTATTGTGTCATTCTGTAAATCAGTATTGATAATAATATTTACACCTATAGTTTCCCACTGTTTCTTGATTTCTTCAGCTACTTTAATTATCCAATCTTGGTCAGACGTCGTCAATGTAAATTCTAATTTAAGTTCTTCTTTATCGCGGATTCCGTCAGCATCAGAGTCTATCCATCCCATTTGTTCTAAAGCGTCTATCGCTAATTCTTTATCATAAGGGTGGACTGGATCTGGTGTTGCATCGTTGTTAGAAATAGATAAAGGAGGAATTATTTTATCAACAGGTAAAGCAGTGTTATTAAGTGCTTCTTGAATTATCATGTTTCTATCTATTGATGTTGCAAGTGTAGCTCTTATACCAGTATCTTCTAAAATTTTATTATTTTTTTGATTGATAAAAACGCTGAAAAATTGTGGAAGATAGATTTTATGTAGATTTGTATTAGAAAGATCTGGCAGATATTCTTGATAATCATCTGGTAATTGACTAATACCTAGAATCTCTTTTTTCTGATATGCACCAAGAAGTTCTTCTTTATTATTATAAAAATAGAATTCAATGTTTTTTATAAATGAATCATCTCCATAGAAATCATCAAACTTTTTAAGTAGGATAGACCGAACCAATCCATCGTTATTTTTTTTAAGGTTATCAATTTGAAATGGTCCTGAACCAATTGGTCGCAAGTTTGCAGATGCTAAAGTGAATCCATTTACAGAAACGCTTTCCCAAATATGTTTTGGTAAAATCTTAAAAGTAAGATTTTGCAAGAAAGGAGCATAAGGTTGTTTTAGAACAAATCGTGCGGTTAAATTATCATCAATAAATAATTCTACTGATCTGAAATTATCGTACAAAGGACTATTGTATGTTGAATCTGTAATGAGCTTAAATGTAAATTCTAAATCTTCTGTATCAAATGATTGATTATCATTTCCATGCCAGAGCATTCCATCACGCATCGTGATTGTGTATGTTTTTTTATCATCACTAATTGTAAATGATTCAGCGGCATCACAAACGATTGATCCATTTTCGTCGTATTTTAGAAGTCCAGAGAATATTAAACTAGAAATATCTGTATCAATTTTACTATTATCCGATAAAATAGGATTGATATAGCGAGGTTGCCCAATCATTCCTTCTGTATAAACGCCACCTTCTGCCGGAGTTTGAATATCTGAAGAGGAAGGCTTTATAAAAATTATGTAAAATAAAGATGAAATTATTAACGAAACAAAAACAGCGAAAACAATTTTTTCTTTTTTAGTAAGAACAGAAAAGGTCTTTTTCCATTGGCACAATGTTGGCCAACAAACCTTTTTGCTCAATTTTGGGAAAAATCTTTTCTGGTTGCTCTGATTACTAATAGTAGAAGCTTATGATTAAACTGTTATCCGCAATAAAGCAGTGCCTAAAAACACTATGGCGAGGATTATAGTAATAATCAATAGCGCTTTTTCAAATCCTCTTTTTGCATGATAAAAATTACCTTCTCCTCCACCAAATGTGGCAGAAAGTCCTGAACCTCTGCGTTGAAGTAAGATAGTAATAACGATTAAAACTGATGATACTAATTGTATAATATCAAGTGTTGTTTTCATATAATTTTCTTATTTATGACAAAATATTATGTTAGCAATTCCAATGAGTGCAGTAGTTGCTACTAAAGGAATAAAGCCATTTATTGTAATTCCTATGAATAATTGATCAATAGACCATAGGAGAGACATACTGATAAAGAATGAGAAAATACCAAAAGTTAAGATTATGATAGGAAATGACAGGATCTTTAATATTGGCTTAATTAGAAAATTCGCTATTGCAATTGCCAATCCGATTAGGATTAGAGCTAAAAGACTGTTTGGCAGACGAATCTGATCTATTAAAGATGCTGCGATAACTAATGACAGCGAATTTGCTAAAGTGCTTAAAATGATTTGCATACATTTAGAATGATATCATACAAGCAGTTCAAAATCAATCTTGACAGGGGGTTTAGTATGTGAATTAAGAATTAAGAATTAAGAATTAAGAATGGCGACGGATTTTGTATGGGCATATTGAATATGCCCGCGTGGTCGTGTTACACAACATGCGTCGTCTATGATTTTTAATCCAAGCAAAATTTTACCCGAGGCGTTCTTTTGTCTCGGGTATTGTGTAAGCTATATCGTAGAAAATATTATTCATATTCTTCAAAAAACAGATTTTTCAAAGAATTAATATATTCCTCCACATTCTGTCCTTTCTTAGCATTCGCTTGTATTTTGAATGCTAGTCTGTGTATTTCTTTTGAGAACAGAATTTGATCTTCTGGATTTAGATTTTTTTCAACAAATTCTCTGATATCTCTAAAATTAGCAAATTTTGAGATATGTTCAAGAACTTCAAATGCTTTAAGAAAAAGTTTTTCTTTGAGATAATCAAGAGCAAGCTCACGAGTTATTCGTTCTTTTTCTTTTTCTATTAATTCTATCTGTTTGTTATAAGCTATTATGTTGATGTGGAAAATTCTTTCAAATTCGGATATGCTTGTGCTGGACATGACGTTCTCCTTCTTCTAAAGGGTTTCTATTGAAAAACAGTAATTTAATCAAATTCTCAAATAACTATAACTCATCATATCACGCGCGACTTAACTTGTCAACCATTGGCTGAAAAGGGGATTTGGGGTAAAATAGAGATAAGAAGATAGAAATTCAATAATTGCAGAAAAAAGCGAAAAAAGGCGTCTAATTGACATGAAATACAATCTGGTGTAAAGTATAGTTAGCATAATATCTAATATAATGTAAAGTATGATTTTTCCAAGAAATATATTTGAAAACATTGAAAAGTATCTTTTTACGGAAGATATCGTTGTTTTGCATGGAGCGCGACAAGTTGGGAAAACTCATATTTTGTATTACATTGAAAATTTCCTTAAAGATAAAGAGCAAAAAACTTACTATATTGATCTTGAAGACTCACGTTTTGTGGATATTTTAGATGCCGGAGTAGACGAATTTGTTAAACATTTGAATGAAGAAGGAATACTGCAATCTAAATCTCAAAAAGACAAAGTTTTTGTTTTGATTGATGAAATTCAATATCTTGAAAATCCTTCATCATTCTTGAAACTAATTGCAGATCATCACAAGAATATTAAATTAATTGTTTCTGGATCATCAAGTTTTGCTATTAAAAGTAAATTTAAAGATTCTTTGGTTGGGAGAACTGTTAATTTTGAAATTTTTCCATTATCTTTTGAAGAATTTCTTCTATTTAAAAAACAGTCAATAAATTCTTCGCTACAAAAAAAATTGACCGATAAAGCGGTAAACGAATTGAAGGAATGGTTTGAAGAATTTACACTTTATGGAGGATACCCAAAAATTGTTTTGACAAAAAGTGTTGAATTGAAAGAAAAATATTTGCAACAAATTATTGATACTTATATCAGAAAAGATATAAAAGATCTGGCAGATATTAGAGAAATAGATAAGTTTAATAAATTATTAGAAGTTTTGGCTTCTCAAAGTGGGAATTTAGTTGAAGTGTTAGAGCTTGCGAATACGTGTAAATTATCAAGACAGACTGTTGAGAATTATCTATTTATTTTAGAAAATACTTATATAATCAAATTAGTAAGACCATACTACAAAAATATTCGTTCGGAATTATTTAAGACTGCCAAAGTGTTTTTTTACGATAGTGGGTTAATGCAGATGTTATGGCTAAAACAGCTACAAAAAGAAGTTATTGGGAATGTTTTTGAAACTAATATTTTTGCTGAATTAGTTAAACAGCATGGGAAAGAAAATATTTTGTATTGGCGTACTGCTGATGGAAAAGAAATTGATTTTATTGTGAGAATAAAAAATGATTTGAAAGCGATTGAAGTGAAGTTGAATTTTGAACGATTTGATGACACAGCTATAAAATATTTTCGTGATAAATATGAAAGCACATATGCTGTTACGGCACTAGAGGGGGATATGAAAAATGATCATTATAAATATCCGTGGGAAGTAATAAAGACAGATTAACACGGATGTAGAACGGATGTTCGCTGATCACGGATGCGACACCGGCGATAATTATAAATCCAAACAAAATTTTACCCATGATCTTTTATGATCATGAAAAAATATTTGACAAGAGAAAAAGAGAGTGTTATAATTAGTATAATCTAAATTATACTAATTATAATTATACTAAAACAATGAAATTTTTTAACAGACAACAAGAATTAAAAGCGCTTAATGGATGGTGGAAAAAAAGAAAAGCGCAATTGGCTATTATTTATGGAAAAAGAAGAGTCGGCAAAACCGCCTTATCATTAAAGTTTTGTGAAAATAAGCCAGCCGTCTATTTTTTATCAGAACGATTAGATATTAAACTACAGCTTAAAAAAATATCAAAAGAAATAGGTCAATTTTTTAAAGATGATTATATTACAGAATATGGAATAGAAGATTGGGAACAATTTTTTAAGTACATTGCTTCAAAAAAGAAAAAATTTATTTTAGTAATTGATGAGTTTCCATATTTAGTTGACGCTGATCCTGCTATTCCTTCAATATTTCAAAAAGGATGGGATCTTTATTTAAGCAAATCTCCTGTCTTTTTAATACTTTGCGGATCTAGTATAGGGATGATGGAAGAGCACACCCTTCATTACAAATCTCCGCTTTATGGTAGAAGATCAGGGCAGATATTAGTAAAACCATTTTCTTTTTTTGATTTAGAAGAAATTTTCCATAAGTATTCTTTTGAAGAAAGATTGCTTATTTATTCTATTGTTGGAGGTACGATCACTTATCTTAAACCATTTCTAGAAAATAAAAACATATGGCAGACAGTAGAAAAAAATATACTTTCAAAAGAACAGTTTCTTTATGAAGAGGTTGATTTTCTTTTGAGAGAAGAATTGAGAGAACCTAGAAATTATTTTTCAATACTTATAAATCTATCTTTGGGAAAAAGAAAGATGTCAGAGATTATTAATGCTACAGGTTTTGAAAAGAGTACTTTATCTGCTTATCTTGCGATTTTGGCACGTCTTTTGATTATAGAAAAAGAAATTCCGATAACGGATAGAATTCCAGAAAAAAGTAAAAAGGGACTATATAGAATATCAGACAATTTCTTTGAATTTTGGTTCAGATATGTTTTTAGATACAGAGAACTAGTAGAAGAAGGAAAACAAAAAGAAGTTTTGAAAAATATAAAGGCCTCTATTGTAGATCTCATCAGTAGAAATTATGAAGAAATAGCATGTGAAATAGTAAAAAAGAAATTTGCAAGTAAATTTCTTTATGTCGGTAGATGGTGGGAACGTAATAATGAGATTGACATTGTTGGAATGAATAATGAATCAAAAGAAATAATTTTTGGAGAGGTAAAATGGTCAAATAAAAAAGTAGGGACTAACATTTTTAAAAGCCTCAAAGAGAAAACGGATCTTGTGAAATGGAATAATGAAAAAAGAAAAGAGAAATTTATTCTTTTCAGTAAAAGTGGATTTACAAATGATATGAAAAAGTTAGCAAAAAAGGAAGGTGTTATTTTAGTTCATGAAGATAGAATATTAAAGTAGGGGTATATTGAATTATAAATCCAAACAAATTTTTACCCAGAACCTTTTTTATGATTCTGGGTAATATGCTGTTTGTCAAAACACGGGTTTACTCCTCTTTAAAGAGTAGAGTTTCCAGTTTTTGACAGTATTTAAAACTGTTATCATGTTCACACCCATCATGGTCCTCCAAATATTCTGCTATAAATTTTTGTAGCTGTTCATTGAACAGCCCTTGATTATTGGGAGCGACATGTTCAATAAAAAATGTTTTTATATCTTTAAAGTTATAGGCTTTTTCAAGAATATAAAATGCTTTGATATAGTTTTGTATGACTAAACATTGTCGCGCGAAACTTTTAGACAAACGTTTTTGTTCTTGTTTTTCCTCTCGGATTGTTACTTTACAGCTCTTGATTATTCTTGCAGAGTCTTGGATTAGTCTCGAAAAAACTTTTTCTTCTTTTTCTATGTTAGACACGGTACTCTCCTTCTTTAAAGGTTTTTGTCTAAAACTACATTTATTTAATTCTCAAATAACTATTTATGTAGCATAGCACAGGCAATCTGATATGTCAATCTTTTGACCAAAGAGGGGATTTGGGGTAAAATAGAAGTAAGAAGGTAAGAATATAAAAATTGCTAAAGTCGGTGTTGACAAGGAGAATAGTAATGCTAAAATAGGAGTATATGCAGAATATAGTAAAAAAGTATGTAAAAAGAGAGGTTTTTGATGATTTAACTAAGCATCTAGATAAACCTGAAATCACTCTTTTAACTGGTTCTAGACAAGTTGGAAAAACAGTGTTATTAGAGCAGTTAAAAGATGATTTAATTCAAAACAAGGGGATTTCTGTTGATTCTATTTTTTATTACAATTTGGACTTAATTCAAGATTGGGAAATCTTTCAAGACCAAAAAGAATTCATTGAATTTTTAAGAGAAAGATCAAAAAAGGATAAGATATACGTATTAGTAGATGAGGCGCAAAAAGTTCCAGAAGCTACACGATTTTTTAAGGGGGTTTATGATTCAAAGCTTAATGTCAAATTAATCTTAACAGGTTCTTCATCTTTAGAAATTAAGGTGAAATTTAAAGAAACATTAGCGGGCAGGAAAAGAATATTTAAAATATCGCCATTTACTTTTTTTGAATTCTTAAAATGCAAAGATGAATTTTTGGCGAATAGCTTAAAGTCGGATGATGAAATTTCAAAAATAAGTCAAGACAATCTGCTCGATCTTTACAAAGAATATATTATTTTTGGTGGATATCCTCGAGTAATTTTAGCCGAAGGGAAGTCAGAAAAGATTAGTATCTTAAAAGAAATTTATTCAAGTTATGTTGAAAAAGATGCATTGGGATTTTTGGAAATAAAAAATAAAACAGCATTTAATCGTTTGATAAAATTGTTAGCTGCACAAATTGGGCAATTGGTTAATATAGAAGAATTAGCAACAAATCTTGGAATTAATAGGGAATCGGTAGAAAGATATATTTTTGCGCTTGAGGAAACGTTTATTATAAAAAGGCTAACCCCATATTATACGAATCCGCGACAGGAAATAATTAAGGCTGGAAAGATTTATTTTTTAGATTTAGGAATAAGAAATTTAGCTTTAGAAAATTTTAATAAGATTGAAGAAAGAATAGATAAAAGCGCAGTTTTGGAAAATGCTGTATTTAACCATTTGCTGAATTTAATAAGTTTCGGAGCTGAGAAAATTTATTTTTGGAGAACGAAACAAAAAACAGAAGTTGACTTTGTAATTGAAAAAGGATTAGACCTTCTTCCAATAGAAGTAAAGTTTTCAATTAAAAAAGAGAATACACCGAGTGGACTTGCTAATTTTATTAAAAAGTTTGATTCCAAAAAAGCAGTCATAGCGAATCTATCAATGAATAAACATACAATAAAAAACGGTGATACAGAAATAGATTTTCTTTATCCGTTTAAGATAGTTGCGTAATTTATAGTTAGGTAATATGTAGCAAATTTATTTTATAATCGAGACATATATGGAAAATAAAGAATCTATTAATCAAACTGAATCATCCCAAACTATTGAACAAGAAAAAACTTTAGAATATAAACGTAAAATTGTTGAACTTTTTGAAATTGGAGAAAAATCGGAAGATATCTATGCATGGCACGGGACATCGATAGAGGCAATCTTATATCTTGCAAAACATGGACGTTTGCCAATTAGTGATTTGAATGAAAGTGCTCTATATTATGCTCCCGAAGAATCTTTACGTATCGAGGCAAAAGAACACGCTTCTATGTATGCGAATAAACTTGCCGAAGAGTATTATGTTTTGAATAAACTTCCATTCAAAATTAAAGATTATAAATTGTTTTCAGGAATTTTTGATCATGAAAATTACGATACTGAGTGTAAAGAGTTTGTAGAAGATGATTTAAAAAAGTTTATAAAAAAAGAAATAATTCCGAATAATTTTGATGTAGAATTATTTCGTCTTTTTGTGGCAGAAGCTCCCAAAAAATGCAAAGGTGCTCTTATTTCATTATCAAAAAGTATAACTCAGGATTATGAAGAACACATGGGTGATGACATGGAGTTTGAAGATATGTGTGTCCAAACAAAAGACGGATTACCTCTGCAGTACATGACTGGAATTGTGCCTCTTGGACAGTATGAACGAGAAGAATTTGAAAAAATGAAAAAAGAAGTTATATAAAAATTTTTCACTTTCTTTATGATAAAATAATAAGGAAGTCGGCGAAACTTCTTATACACCTAAACGATAACCCCGAAAATTAAAACAAAAATATGATAGAAAAACCTAATGACAATGTGAATGTTTCTACAGCGATCAAGCAAGAATTAAAACAAAAAGGATTCAGCATAATAAAAGTCATGTTTTCTGCACTGTTTGTGATTGTTTTTGTTATTATTACAGCAAATATAACGCAGTCTTTTAGCCACAGATCGGATATTAAAAACGATAAAGTGGAAGCTAAGATGATATCTAATGCTGTTGCTGTGACGTCTGAATTTAATAGTAAGTTAAATAATAATGCGACAAACGTTGAGGAGAATATAAAAGAGAATTTTTCTGTTCCACGCATATACATAGATGAAAACAATCAAATTGTATTTGTAAATCGTCATTCTGACATAGTCGCTCGTATTAATGGAGAACGATTAAAAGTCATTGAACTTTTTAATATTTCTCCTGATATGGTAGAAGGCTGGTCAGATATTTATTTTGAAGGTGATACAATGGAATATTTCGATGATATATTTTATTTTTTTGTGACAGTGAGTTTTGGGTGTGGGACATCAAATTGTAATTACGTGTTTTACAAATATGATGTTTTGTCTAATCAGTTAACTATTTTGGATGACAAAGACGTTATTGGAGGACCACCTAAGATGTTTTTATCTCCTAATAATAAAAAAATAGCTATACTATCACACATGCACGGAGGAGCATCTTGCTCCAGTCCTTATTTATTTGTTTTTGATTTAACAACTGAAACAAAAGAACGTATCACGGATTTTGAAGATAGTGATTTCTCAAATAATTATATTGAAAGTATTATATGGGAAACAGATGATGATGTAATATTTTCTGTAGAACAATGTGATTGCAATGCTCACCAAAAGGGACGATGGAATAGAAAATTTACATATAACACAAAATCTCAAGAAACTATTTTAATACATGAGAAATTTATTAATGCAAGTGAACCGAGGGGGTAAAATAAAATAAAAATGGGAAATTGGACAGCACAATCTATTCTAATATTTTTTCAAAAATATGGTTATCCAATGATGTTTATAGGGTCTTTTATAGAAGGTCTAAATATTATGCTTCTGGGAGGATTCTTTGCCGCGCGTGGACATTTTAACATCTGGGCTGTTATCGCAGTGATGTTCGTTGGGGATGTTGCAAGTGATTTGATGTGGTACACAATCGGATATTATGGAGGAAACAAAATAGGCAAAAAGTTCGGCAGATTTTTCGGTATTGATAAAAAGATGGAAAAGATGAGAGGATATTTGGAAGAAAAAGGCGGAAAAATTATTATTTTAATTAAATTCACTACTGGATTATGTCTAGCAATGCTAATAACAGCAGGAACTGTGCGGATGAAATTCAAAGAATTTTTTAAATATGATATAATTGGAAGTGCCCTCTGGGCTGTGTTTGCTTGCGGAGTTGGATATTTCTTTGGAGAAAGTTTTAATATGTTAAGCGATTCATTGCCAAAAGCAGGACTAATTATTACAATTTTTGTAATTAGCGCCATCATGTTACCAAGAATAGTTCATAGAATTGTTGTTTGGGCAGGTGGATTAAGGAAAGCAAAATTATGATACAAGGGGCAGAACCGTTTTTTTTAGAACCAGAAAAGAATAAAAGGACAGGTATAGGAATTTTATTGATTCATGGTTGGACAAGCTCTCCATTTGAATTGAAAAAATTAGGGGAATATCTTTTGGAAAAGGGATTGATTGTTTCTGTCCCACTTCTTCCTGGGCATGGAACAGTTCCAGAAGATTTATATGCTGTTGGTTGGGATGACTGGAAAGAATCTATTGAAAATTCATATCAAGAGTTAAAGAAAAAAACAGATAAAATTTTTATTGGAGGGGTTTCCATGGGTGGAAATCTTGCTATTCATCTTGCCTCTGACCATCCTGAAATTAAAGGAATTATCACAATGGGAACGCCTCTTTTTGTTCGGAATAACTTTTTAAAGGTTCTCTTGCCAATTTTGAAAAGAATACATCCGATGACAAATAAGAGCTATCCAGATTATGTAAGAAAAGAGATTTTAGAATATAAGAAACATTATTGGAGTTTTCCAACAAAAAGTATGCAAGACACTGTTGATGGGATGAATGATTCTAATAGGAATTTACATAAAGTTAAATGTCCGGCCTTAATTATGCAATCCACAAGAGATTATCTTTTAAGAAATCGTAATGCAAGAGTTTTATTTAGAAAGTTTGGGACACCTATGAAAGACAAGGAACTCGTTTGGGTTCATGATTCTGATCATGTTTTTATTATTGATCTATACAAAGAAGAAATTTTTGCTAAAATAGATAATTTTATTAAGAACATAATATGAGAATAGGAATTTTTACAAATAATTATATTCCAATTGTTAGCGGGGTAACGGAATCAATAGAATCTTTTAGGAAAGAATTGGAAGCACGTGGACATGAAATATTTATTTTTGCTCCACGATTTCCAAAATATAAAGATGAGAATCCAAATGTATTTAGATATCCTTCAATAAATTACAAATACAAAACTCCATTTCCAATTGCCATAACATGTAGCAGAAAAATTTTTAAGAAAGTTAAAGAATTAAATCTTGATATTATTCATTCACAACACCCTTTTAACGTGGGGCAATCTTCCCTGAAGATTTCCAAAAAACTTGATCTTCCGATAATTTTTACTAATCATTGTAAATACGATATTTATACACACTTTATTCCTTTAGTCCCACAAAAACTGCTGAAATGGTATGTAAAGAGAACATCTGTAAATTACGCAAATCAATGTGATACGGTAATTTCCCCGACACAGTCTATTAAGGAAATGCTGATTGAATGGGGGATGAGAACAAGAATAGAGGTGATTCCTACTGGGACTAATATAGAAAAGTTCAAGAATGCGAAAAGTGGGAATGTTAGAGAAGAATTAGGGATCGGTAGGGATAAAACTCTTTTAATGACAATTAGTAGACTTGCGGAAGAAAAAAATGTTGACTTTTTGATCAGATCTTTTGCTGGCATGGATAATGAAAATTTACATCTCATAATAGTTGGAGGTGGGCATTACAAAGAGGCATTAGAAAAGATGACAGCAGATCTTGGTGTGCAAGATAAGGTGACTTTTACAGGGTCAATTCCACATAAGGATATTCCAAAATATTTTAAGGCAAGTGACATTTTTGTTTATGCATCACTTTCTGAAACTCAAGGGATTATGATAACAGAAGCGATGGCAAGCGGTTTTCCTGTCGTTGCAGTTAAAGCTCCCGGGGCGATGGATCTAATAGAATCAGGGGTGGATGGAATCCTTTCTCCAGAAATTGAAGAAGCGTTTATAGCGAGAGTAAATCTACTAATTAACAATCCAGAAAAAAGAAAACAGATTGCGGAGCAAGCTGTAAAGAGTGCTGAAAAAGTTAGTATTAAGAGCTGTGTTGATAAAATAGAGAGGGTTTACGAACGGATAATCACGGATTAAAAACGGATGTTCACTGATCACGGATCCGTGATCAGTGTTGATCTGTTTCTAACCCGTGTAGATCTGTTTTTACTGTGGATAACTTTTCCTGCCATTAAGGTGTGGGGCGTGCTATAATAAAAAAGTAAATAACTAAAAAATAAAAAGATGAAACAAAAACTATTTCGTTTAAGTAAGTACACAGTAAATTGTGCTTTGATAG